>JAQBOK010000173.1 GCA_028288085.1 Mucilaginibacter sp. | reverse complement strand
AGAAATATTGTTGATAAGGATGCCATAGCGCTGTTTCTTAAATAAAGGCAATACGGCATGCGCGCCGTTCATATACCCCAACAAATTGGTTTGGACTACCTGGGCATGCACTTCCATCGGTGTGTGGTCGAATTCCCCCGCCGCCAGCACACCGGCATTATTGATCCACGTATCGATACGTTTCGCCCAGGTATTCGCCTCGTTGGCCAAATTGATCATGGATTTCGGATCGGAAACATCCGAAACAACGACCTTGACAGCCGCGCCCAGGTCTTCACATTCTGCGGCGACTTGTCGCAAAGTTTCTTCATTTCTTGAGGCGAGGATCAGCGCCGGGCGATATTTCGCAAATTCGAGTGCAGCGGCCCTGCCGGCGCCGCTGGAGGCGCCGGTGATCACGACGGCTTGTTTATCGATAGGATGCATAAAAGTTTTAAAGGAAGACAATTAAGCTGTCCGCCTGTTTGCCTTTGGGCCGGATAAACAGAAAATAATTCCTTCCACTACCCTTTTGGTTTCTTCCGGGTCACGTACCTGGATGCAGTCCGCGCCTGTTGTACGGGCCGGGTGATCGTTGCCGCTTTCAAACAAGGCATCCCCGATAAACATCATTTCAGCTATTTTTATTCCAAGCTCATACTGCAGCTTGTAGATGCCATAGGCTTTGTCGATTCCTGGTTTGGTAATATCGATCGAGGTAGCGCCGCCCATGTTGACCGCAAAGTCTTTTAAGGATTTGTCGAGTTGGCTTTTGATCTTTTTACGCTTGGTGAATTTCGGGTCCCAGCGCCGCTTGGCCGCCAGCGGGGCCTTTTGGCCCAGTGCGGAAAAGGTAACCTGGCTGCCGCGGTCCTCGATCTGCCGTCCCCAGAGTCGCCCGAATTTAATGCCACAGGTTTGGATAGCTTCGTGCAGGTTACTGATGATCGATTCTTTTTCCTGTGCTGTGAAATTTTCGGCGTATAATAGCTTCCAGCCTTTTTGATAATGATAATATTTGGTGCCGCAGGTCGGCAGGATCGAAAGGTTTTTTAATCTTTTTTTTTCGGACAGCTTCGACAAAACCTGTTTTTCAAACTGCGGCCAGTCCCCGCCCGAGATCACAGCAACTTTGGCCACTTTAAGCAAACGCTCCAGGATAGCGGCCATCTCGTTATCCAAAGCCGCTTTACTTTCGGCTAAGGTACCATCCAGGTCAAAAATGATCAGTTTCTTCATAATATTCCGATTCGCATTATCCTACAAATAATCAAACCTTGCAGAATGTTTATCCCGGTCGCAACTATTTTGCGCCGCGCCTGTTAGTCCTTATGAAAAATATTTCTTAATCATCCCGGGCTTTTGCGCCTGCCTGTCGCTTTCCGGCTGCGGATTAATGGAGATGTCATTTAGGGCCGGGTTTATCATGGCGCTGATCATTGCAGCGATCATCGGTTTGTTGGTATGGGTGCTCCATTTCGGGTTGAAAAAGCTTTGAAGATCGATCTTCCGGCAAAACCATTCTTCCTACCGGCTGTTATCCGTAAAAACCATTACAATGATCCGCAAACTCAAATCGGGTGAATTCCGCATCTACTCCAGGAAAGTAGACCCTGAAACCAAAAAACGTAAAAACCTCGGCACATTCGATTCGATGGAGGCTGCTAAAAAACACGAAAAAGAAATCCAGTATTTTAAACATCATTAATGGGCAAGCAACACAATACCATTCCCAACGAGCCGCAGGAAATGCCGGTTCGCAAAGACGAACCGGAAATCAAAGAGCCGAACGATCCGAAAATACCGGGAATACCACAAGAAAATCCCGAACGTATACCGGTTGAAATACCTCCGGAAGATCCTGCAAGAAAAAATGTTTAAGATTGTTCATGTTGTTGTTGCGTTAAAAACGGCTTTTCCTTATAGGGTGGGTGGACTGTGCAAGCCTGCAACTTAGTATTATTGGGTTTACTGGCTATTGATTGAAAATCTCAAATTATTTTATTTTTCGGAAGCCACGCCCCAAAAACAAGCCTTGCGTATCCTGATGCGGGTTGCGCTGTCTAACGGCACCTGCTGTTGTGTGTGGCCGTTAATGAGGTACAATTCATCTTTCACATTGTCAAAGGCCAAGGCGGCGAGCATTGTTTTCGGAGTTCCTTTTTTAAACACATGGATCAATAAGCCGCTGCCAGCTTTTTTAAGCGTGTCATCCAGTTTTGGGCCCGAGGCCCAGTCGACCTGGTAAATGATCTTTGACGACTCTGCAGTGCCCATAATTTTTTTTATTTGATCGGTATTTCTAACCGCTGCCACGATGCATTTCAGGCAAGGATCGGGTATAGATGCATTATATAACCTTTGTTTGTTGTCAACCACGCTGTCGCTATGCCTGCTATCGCTGACCGTCACTTTTGTATAGTCTTTGAATACAGCTTTAGGCTGGTGACGACAGCTGGCCAATAGGATGATCGCCAGTAAGGCACCTAATATGGGTTGTGGTTTCATATGTCCTTAAACACCCGGACAAATGAATTTGTTTAGCTTTAGGAGAGGGATAAAGGCCAGCAGCTAAAGAATTTTGTTTGATTTCATTGCTATCGATCAACAATGCGCGGGAATTATCGTCAGGCGTTTTTTCACTTTCCCCACTCCTCCTCTAATCGCTTCACCAGCGCGGCTTTCACTTCATCGACGTATTTGAAGGCGCGACTCGTTTCATTCGCGATGTGGACTGTCAGCGCCGATGCGGAGCACCGATCTCCAGGCCGAAAGACAGCTCTAAAAACTCCGCGATTTCGGTGACCGAAACGTTCCCGTTATTAATCTGGCCTGTCAGCCACATGCCATAAGCCAGTTCAAGCAAATTGATCGATTCGCCGGTCCAGCGCAATTTCGGCGCCTCCATTCGATCTTTAAGATTATATTCCAAGTGCCGCTCATTCACACCATGCCAGCCTAATCCTGCGTATAATTTCCGACATGGACGGTCGAGTTCTATCAATTCTGTAATCAGGTATTCCTGCAATCGTTCTAACGCAATAAGTTTAGCATAGGCGTAATCGCCATTGGTGGAGAATGCCGGGTCAAGGTTTTGGGTTTCGGATAACAGCATGGCAGGTGGCTTGCCGTCGCGGACAAACAGCAATTCATCGAGGCAAATGCCCGACGACCAAGAAGCTGAAACCGAAAGCGGCCAAAAAGCGACGACCTTATGGTCAGGCCTCTAAGTGAAGAAAAGTGTCTGAAGATTGATAACGACATATTTCTAAATTAAATACGCTTTGCGCTTTCTTCAGCGTTTTTTCCAGGTCGATCCGCTTACATAATACGCCTTAAACACATCCCGGTTTCCTTAAACCTGCCCATTGCGTTATGAATATTAAAATGCTGGATCGTCACGCCCGGTTTTACTTCGTCCCGCTTAAAGGTGTGGACACTGTCGCGCCGGGTTTTGGGCGTAAAGAATAGGGCCCGGTAATGGTCGCTCCCGGGCGGTTTTGTAAAAAGTCGAGGTACATGTTGCCATTTCTGGCGGCGATACTGGGTTCGAGGCAGGTATAGTCCGGGATTTGCTTATGGACTAATTTGACAATGATGTTCGCAAACAACTGCGATTGCTGGTAGGTGTATTTGAACGCCTAGCGGGATATAAATATGCATATCTTTCGAGCCGGAAATCTTGGGATAGCCGGGCAGGTCGATGGCATCGAGGATGTCTTTGGTAATGCGTACCGCTTCCACCACCTGGTTAAAGGTGTGTCTATCCGGGTCGGGATCGATGACACAATAGTCCGGGCTATTGGGGGGCTGTCCGAGCGGCTGAACCAGGGATTGATCTCGATGCAGCCAAGAGAGTTTATCCAGAGCAGCTGGCCTCATCGGT
This sequence comes from Mucilaginibacter sp., assembly GCA_028288085.1. Taxonomy (GTDB): domain Bacteria; phylum Bacteroidota; class Bacteroidia; order Sphingobacteriales; family Sphingobacteriaceae; genus Mucilaginibacter. The sequence goes on along the minus strand of JAQBOK010000173.1, from coordinate 3,362 downwards.
GCCGACCAGGTATTTGGTCACCTTGCTTTCATCGGTGAAGTGGTCAAAAGTTTTGGCCCAGTCGGGGGTTTTGTCGGTGACGTTTTTCTGTAAAAGCTTCGACCATGTATACCACCGCGGAAGCGGTTGAGCGACATTGGCCGGTTCTTTAGGTAAGGCATCATATATTCACCGGCCTTATAGTAATAGTTCAGCATATCGCCCTTAGTTATTCTCAAAAACAAGGATTGGAGTAAGTCAAGCCAAGTATAAAATTGCCCCACCTGACTTATTAAAATTAAGATGCCTTTATAGTTTTACAAACTTAACACGGTGGTTATTCGCGCTTCCTTCCGGAATGTTCCTTTACAAAAGATTCGTCGGCCTTTTAATGGTAACTAACTCGTTGCTAATAATAAAAAAAACAGATCTCAAACCAATGTCTAAGATAAGGTGCCGGTTGATTTGACTCCTTGCCCGCCTAACTTTAAACTTAATGTCGCCATATCTTCACTTACCTTTTTCTCGATTACCCTTGCATAAACTTGTGTTGATCTTATTGTAGTATGTCCCAACATCTTACTCACTGTTTCAATGGGTACACTGTTGACAAGGGTAACTGTGGTTGCGAAAGTGTGGCGAGCAACATGAAAGGTTAGATTTTTACAGATATCACATCGTTCTGCTAATTCTTTTAAGTAGCTATTCATTTTTTGATTTGAAAGCTGTGGGAAAATTGTGCCTTTAGCTATAGCCCTAATATTTTCCTTATATTGATCCATAATATTTTGCGGGCGGGCAAGAAGCGGCAAATTAACAGGTATAGTTGTCTTTTGCCTATTAGTGTTGATCCAAAAACCTCCATCCTGGCCGACAACTATGTTTTGAGGTTTCAGATTCATTACATCGACAAATGCAAGTCCTGTATAACAACAAAACACGAAGATGTCTCTTACAACAGCTAACCGGGGTAAACTGATTTCCTTTTGTTCCAATGCGGCCAACTCCCCTGCTGTTAAAAATTCTTTTTCCACGCGGTTATATTTTAACTGGAATTTTTCAAACGGATCACGGACGATCCATTCCAACCGAAAAGCAAGATTTATCATTTTACGAAAACGTTCGAGATGCTTCATAATACCATTATTGGTTAATGGTTTTTGATGGTCTACTGGCTGATGGTTACGCAGGAAAATTTCAAAGTCCTGGATGAACTTATAATTGAGCTCTGAGAGATAAAACTCCTTTCTTTTAAACTGTTTCTTTACAAATTCCACCATATATCGTTGGGTGGTATAATAATTTTTCATTGTGCCCTGGGCAAGGACACCAGCTGACATTTCGTTGTGGTACTTTGAAATTTGATCAAGCGTATGTTCGTCATCCCCTGTTCTAAGCCAGGCTGATTTGACGAGTTCTGCAGTTATTACTTTTTTCTCTAACTGGAGATATTTATAGGTATCTGTAACAGAGGCCCGGACCCCTTCGAGGTAAACGTTAATTGCCTTTCCTTCGATCGAGCCCGACTTCCCTAATCCTTTTCCTGTATCCCAGGATTTAGGGCTTATTTTTTGTTGAAGCGCGATATAGGCTCTTTTACCATTTACGGTAATACATAAGTAGAGTGGCGCTTTTCCGTCCTTTTCTTTTTCTGGTTTGAGGGTAAAATAGATTCCAAAACTGTTAACTGTTTTCATAAAGTTTAATTAAGTGTGATTTCCTATAGTGAATTACATGTTCCGAACTCACAAAAAGGGGCATCAATACTATCCAAAACCAGCTGAATTTTACTAATTTTCAGCTGCCGTAACGGCCTGTATCACACTATGTTAAGGCCTTAACCGTTACCTCAAAGATGCAATCTTTAAATAGGTGGTCGAATAGGTAACATAGAATATGGAAAACTTTGATCTATTTTGGTGTTTTAAGGAAAGGTCTTAAAGCACAAAACCCTGTAAATCAGCAGATTTACAGGGTTTTGATTTTCTTTGGTACCGCTGTCTGTCGGGATGGCAGGATGAAACCGCCAAGCTCTAAATTATTGATTATCAAATACTTACATCATACCTGAAATACGAGGGTGTGATTTAGGGCATTTTCTGAAACTTCTAAGGAACTATTCCGCACTTATTGGCTCTTTATTTGCTGTCAATGCTTATCAAAAATACTAATAAAAAAGATATTCGCAAGTTGAATTACAGCAATAATAATGAAGTTATTCCCACAACTAAACCCAAGTCATTTATTTAGCGATGATGCCTTTTGATTTAATCATAGGTCTTCCAGAATCCCTCATTTAATATAGAATTAAAATTCATCACATCTAGTTCTAACCAACTTAATGCATTCAATAAGCAAACTATACCAATGGCATCAGAAAGTACACCAGTGCTTTCTGCAAGCAGTGGAAACTTATCATCAGCATTATAGAACAAAGAGGCCTTAAAACCGTCAGGGCCTAAGACCGCCGTTTGTGTCATAATATAACTCCCCCCACACACGATTAGATCTGGCGTCGTTTCATCGCCCATCAACTTAAGCTTATTCAAATAGTCGGCAGTGATCTCTTTATCTGTAAATCGAGAAAATATCATTCCAAATGGTTGATTTCGTAACTTTGGGAGGGGGTAGGGAAAGTGGGAATGCTTTTCATCCAGTTGGCTGTCGTACCCCGAATACTTGATCCCGTCCCTTGTTAATAAGAGTCTTTTTGCGTTTTTTATTTGAGTGATAGCTTTATGTAGAGATTCAATGTTTAAAGTATGTTTACATTCGATATAGGCGTATACGGCTTCTACCGGGATCTGGTCTTTTAAGTCAAAACTCTCCCCTATCGATGAACGTAGTGTCGGATATCCTAACTTATCATAAATAATAAGGTCATCACCTACGATCTCACTATCTTCATTTACAATGAATCCTTTACAGACTCCAAATTTCTTAGGTAATATATCGGACAATAAATGGCATAAGGCTATCTCATATTCATCACCAAAATCAAAATTATAAACAGCTTCTATTTCTTGTAGCCTGGCGGCGACCTTTTTGGATAGCTTTAGTAAATAGTCATTATATTTCATCTTCATATTAGTAAATATATATCTAAATAGTTAACCACGAAAGATTTAAAAATATCCGCTATTTTTATTCAGGTTAAACAACAAATCAACAGAAGTATCGCTATATTTATTTCCAACCAACATATCAATCTAAATCAATGGATACGGGCAAAGTTATATTACTTCATATTACAGATCTTCATTTCGGGGATGATTTAGGTGCTAGCTATTCAATACAAAATTTTACATTTTTTAATTTTTCCGAAATTATCATAGAAAAATTAAAGGAACTTGCCCCAAGCGAACTTATTATTGCTATTGGTG
>JAQBOK010000119.1 GCA_028288085.1 Mucilaginibacter sp. | reverse complement strand
ATGCCTACTTCGCAGGATGATACAAACGCATCAAAAAAGTCATGAAGTTTGAACTTTTTTACACGATAATCATTCAGTTCTTTACCCTCATTATTGATAGAAATAATTCGGAAGCCACATTCCTTTTTCCATTCTTTCAGCCATTTCAAAGTATCCGGGAGCTCTTTACTTTGTCGATAAATAAACTCTTTGACATCTTCTCTTGCAAAATCACGCGGATGATTAAACACTACAGTATCCAGGTATTCATCAAGGCTGATGCTGCCAATTTCGTACACATTAAATATAAAACTGTGCAGTGCATTCACTTCTTCATAATCAAGACCAAACTTTTCAGCAGCTTCCTTCCGTGATTCATGCCCCCACCCATTGGTGAGCAGGATACCGCCTATATCAAAAAACAAAATTTTTAAAGATGCTGCTTCCACGTTTATTTATTTTTTTGATCTTCTATAGCTTGCAATAGTTTTTCGAAAGGCTTGTTGAATTTTTCGATGCCCTCATCTTCTAACTGTTGAGTGACTTGATCAATATCAATACCTGCCGACTTCAATTTATTTAAAACCTCAGTTGCTTTATCTAAGCCCTGTTCCAAAGTATTTTCTGCAATACCGTGATCGCGGAAAGCTTCAATAGTTTCCAATGGAACAGTATCAACTGTATCCGCCCCTATCAAGGCCTCAACATATTTAGTATCCTTAAAAGCAGGGTTTTTACTGCTGGTACTTGCCCAAAGCAAACGCTGAGGTTTTGCGCCTTGTGCGGCCAGTTTTTCCCAACGTGGACCGCTGAATACCCTTTTATAAATTTCGTAAGCTTTTTTTGCTGACGCGATGGCAACTTCGCCTTTCAAATCGCCTAATCCTTTTTCATCAAGCATTGGGTCAACCAAAACATCAATACGGCTCAAAAAGAAACTGGCTACTGATGAAATATGTCCAATTGAATGACCTGCTGCCAAATGATCTTCCAAACCTGACAGGTAGGCTTCAGTAACTTCCTCGTAGCGGGGTAATCCAAAAAGCAGGGTAACATTGATATTGATGCCCTTAGCAATTGACCGGCGAATGGCTTCCAAACCCGGTTGTGTACCCGGTATTTTGATCATTACGTTTTTACGATCAACCTGTTTCCATAATTTTTCTGCCTGATCTGTGGTTTCCTGTGTTTTTAAGGCTAAAAATGGCGACACTTCTAAACTTACAAACCCATCCTCGCCTTTTGATTCATCATAAACACCTTTAAACAATTCAGTAGCATTTTGTATATCCGATACTGCAAGTCCAAAGAATAATTCTTCGTTACTATTACTTTTTTTCGCTAATTCAGCGATCTCTGAATCGTAATCTGAACTGCTGGTAATGGCTTTTTCAAAAATGGCAGGGTTTGAAGTTACCCCTCTTATGCCATCTTCATCAATCAGTTTCTTTAATTTACCAGATTTGATGATATCGCGATCGATAAAATCCAACCATATACTTTGACCAAAACTGTGTATTTGTTTTACTTTATTTGTTGCCATGATATTTTTATTATTAATTTATTATTTTTCAAGTAAATGAACCTTTTGCAGCCTGCGCATATGTCTTTCAAGGCCAGTAAAATTCGCATGTAAAAATGCTTCCACTAATTCTTCAGCGGCAGCATAACCTGTAACCCTTCCGCCTAAACAAAGCAGGTTTAGGTTATCATCTTCAACACCCTGGTGCGCCGAAAAATGGTCATTAATTAAAGCCGCCCTTACGCCTGATATTTTGTTTGCAGCAACAGAAGCTCCTACCCCGCTGCCGCAAACAGCTATGCCCCTGTCAACGTCCTTATCCACTATAGCTTTTGCAAGCGGAATTACAAAATCAGGATAATCATCCTGCTCATTCAATTCATAAGCTCCAAAATCGACCACCTCGTAACCCGAGGCCACTAAAAAAGAATGGAGTGTCTTTTTTAAACTATACCCGCCATGATCGGCTGCTATTCCTATTTTCATTGTACCTGAGTTAAAAGTTGTTTGTTGTAAGTTGCAGGTATTAGTTCACAACCCGCAACTCATAACTTGCAACTATTTTAAAAGTGCTTTCGCTTTATTAACTACATTTTCTACTGTAAATCCAAAATGTTTGTACAGGTCTTCAGCCGGTGCAGATTCACCAAAAGTAGTCATGCCCAACATATCACCATCGTCAGTAGTATACTTGTGCCATCCCATTGGTGAGGCCATTTCAACCGCCAAACGTTTTTTGTTAGCTTTAGGGAATACTTTTTCCCTATAGGCCGCATCCTGTTTTTCGAATAACTCCCATGATGGCATACTTACTACACGTGTAGATATACCATCATCTTCCAATTTTGCCTGAGCCTGTAAGATCAGAGCAACTTCAGATCCGGTTGCCATTAATATCAGATCGGGAGCTTTACTTGCTTCTGATAAAATGTAAGCGCCTTTTTCTAATTCAGATGCTTTGCCATATTTATCCTGATCAAGTATCGGTAATCCCTGGCGGGTAAATATTAATACTACCGGGCCGCCCTTATGCTCCAAAGCCACACGCCATGCATGCACACTTTCGTTGGCATCTGCTGGGCGGATAACAGTAAGGTTTGGTATCGAACGTAGCGAAGCCAATTGCTCAATAGGCTGGTGAGTTGTACCGTCTTCCCCTAAGCCAATACTGTCATGTGTGTAAACAAATATTGGACTGATCTTCATAATAGCCGCTAAACGTATTGGCGGGCGCATGTATTCTGAAAACATCAGGAAGGTTGCACCAAAAGGAATAACTCCTTTTGTTAAAGCCATACCATTAAGCGCTGAGCCCATGGCATGTTCGCGGATACCAAAGTGAAAGTTACGGCCGCCCCTGTTTTCAGATGTAAAAGAATCGCATTCTTTTAAGTTTGTTTCTGTTGATGGTGATAGATCTGCAGCACCGCCGATCAGGTTTGGAAGCTTAGCAGCAATAGCATTTAGTACTTTACCTGAGGCCTGGCGGGTTGCCATTTTTGGATCAGAAGCTTTAAATACAGGTAACGCATCTTTCCAACCATCGGGAAGCTCTCCTTTACTGGCGCTTTCATATTCAGCAGCAAGTTCGGGGTATTTCACTTTATAATCAGCAAATAGCTTATTCCATTTTTCTTCGGTCACGCCACCTTTTTCTCCGGCTTTGTGATAAAAATCCAAAACTTCATCAGGCACATAGAATGATTTTTCAGGATCAAACCCAAAGAATTTTTTAACTAATTTCACTTCATCGGGACCCAATGGCGAACCATGTGAACCTGCCGTACCAGATTTATTAGGACTGCCATAAGCAATCAACGAACGTACCCTTATCAATGATGGTTTTTGCGCTTCGGTTTTAGCATTTGTCAAAGCTAATTGTAAAGCGTGGATATCGTTAACATCAGGTAAGTCCTGAACGTGCCAGCCATATGACCTGAAACGTTCGCTCACATCCTCGTTAAATGTAATATCGGTTGAACCTTCTATAGAGATGTGGTTATCATCATATAAATAAATAATATTGCCCAGCTCCAAATGACCTGCAAGCGAAGCAGCCTCTGATGTTACGCCCTCCATCATATCACCATCGCTACAAATAGCATAAATGTGATAATTGAAAATATCAAATCCGGGTTTATTGTAACGGGCTGCCAAATGCTTTTGAGCGATGGCAAAGCCTACACCATTAGCAAAACCCTGTCCAAGCGGACCTGTAGTAACATCAATGCCCGGTGCCAGGCCATATTCCGGGTGACCTGCGGTTTTACTATTCAACTGGCGGAAATTTTTGATGTCATCCAGTGTCAGGTCATACCCGGTTAAATAAAGAAAACTGTATTGGAGCATACAAGCATGCCCGCATGATAAAATAAATCTATCGCGGTTTGCCCAATCCGGGTTTTTAGGATTGTAATTTAAAAATTGTGTCCAAAGTACGTGTCCCATAGGCGCCAACGCCATCGGTGTACCCGGATGCCCTGAATTTGCCTTCTGTACGGCATCAGCTGAAAGTATTCTTACTGTATCAATACTTAGTTGTTCAATGTTTTTTTTATTTGAATCCATTTTTTTGATTGTAGAAAATATTTTATGCTAAAATTGGTGGTACCGAGGTGATCAGGTCATGTCTTTCATCTTTAAGCCATAGCCTTGTTCCGCCTTTGATACCATCCTGGTTGGTAACGAGTTTAATGTTTTTATCCAGTTTGAATTTTAATTTATCTGAATTTCCTCCACCTATATATAAAGTATCGTAGTTAATTACTGTTTTTAAAACTTTCAAAACCTTTATCATTCGCCGGTTCCATTTTTGCAGGCCCTCCTTTTCAAGCGCTCTTTCGCCCACGTAATCGTCATAAGTTTTCCCTTTTGCAAAAGGATGATGTGCCAATTCAAGGTGAGGCATTAATTGGCCGTCAACCAGCAATGCGGTACCAAAACCTGTACCCAAAGTGATCACCATTTCCAGTCCTTTTCCACTTACTACTCCCAAACCCTGCATATCGGCATCATTAACCACGCGGGTTGGTTTTCCCAGTTCGGTTTCCAGTTTTTTACTCAGGTCAAAATCCTTCCAAAAATCACTGCCCAGGTTGGGCGCTGTTTTTATCACCCCATGCTTTACATAACCCGGAAAGCCAACCGAAACCATGTTATATCCTGTAAATGGTTTAACCAGCTTTTTTATAGCAATAATTACATTTGCTGGATTAGCCGGCATAGGTGTTTCTATTTTTTCGTAGTCCATTAGCAAGGACCCTTTATCATTTAAGATGGTAGCTTTAATATGCGAACCTCCAATATCGATTGAAAGAAATTTGGGTGAAGTACTTTTGGTTTTTTTCATGAATGACCGGTGGGGTTTATATATTTATGCGGCTGTTTTTATAAGTTCTGGTAGTTAATAGTAATAAACAAAATTAAGACAACAATAGTTTAACTTGCTACTGTTTACCTTATATTTTTATCTCATTAAAGTAATTTTTCATAGTACAATTTATTCTAAACGCTGCAAAGTAAAGTAGATTTTGCAATATTAATCAAATTAGATATGGAAGCAACAATTACATAAAAATATGCATAATTATATATAATTTTCTTGTAAAATAAATAGAATGCTAATGTTACCCGGAGAGAAAAGAGGGGGTAAAGGAAAATATCCCTGCACTTTATAAAATTAAAAAGCACAGGGAATAATTAGATGTCGGGGGCAGATTCGAACTGCCGTTAAAGGTTTTGCAGACCATTACCTATCCACTCGGTCACCCGACTATAAGAATAAAAAGGAAATTAACGGGTACCATTCAGTAGCCCGTTAATCAAACCAAAAAAACTAATAATCACTATTTCTAGTTTTTTAAATCAGGTTATATTAAACTACCTGTATTTGAGTCAGCCTGGCTTAACGGCCAACTGCCTCATTTATATTTCTTATTTTATTATTTGATGATTCAGACCGCTGAACCGCTGATATAATATCTTTAGTTGGAAAAGATTCTGCAAAATCCATGTCGATATGGTCGTAGGTTATTAATCCTGATGGAGATATAACATAAGTAGCCAAAAGAGGCACATTTATATCGATCCCCGAAAACCTATTCCATATTGGGTCGTGTTCAGAATAGATCCTGAATTTTTCGGCTATCTCCTTTTCTGTATCAAAATAAAAACTTAAGGAAAGGCTGTTGTCCCATGCTATTTTTTCAAGCTTCTTTTCTTTCTCAGCACTTATTATTAATAGGTTACCGCCACTCGCCTTAATTTCATGCTGCAGGTTGTTTAATTGTTTAAGCAGATCAAGCCCATAAGATTGCCACAGATTTGAATAAAAACTAATAACCAGTGGTTTGTTCAATAACTGTCTTAGCAGAACAGGACCATGTATTTCGGCTCCGTTAAAAAACTGCTGCCACTTTGCATTTTCCTTTTGCAGTGTAAATTCAGGCAGCATATTCCCGGCTTTTATTGGCTTTACAGATTGATAAGATTTAAAGGCAAAATCAGGCTCGGGTACAATCTCTGACATATCAAAATAAGGGTATTTACTTAAGTTTAGTGCTGCTAACATCTGCGTATATTTTATCTGTTTTAAATCACTGTGACAAATGTATATAAATTCTATCTATTTAGTAGTATATAATTTAAAAAAAATAAATTTATAGGGAATTATTGCGATTTGAACAAGCCAGAGGCCTTTCTCAGAAGACTGTAAGCATAACATCCTGCACAAAAACCAACAAACGATTCCAAAAAAGCAAAAATTGCCACAGTTGTTGCCACAATAATTGATAACACTGGCAGATCTAAAAAGGTTAAGATCAATATGCACGACGTAAATAACAACCCTACCCCTGCAGCAAACCGTTTAGGTGCACGGTCTGTCGGCTTGTTTTTTATTTTCAATTGTTTAATCACGGCATCACTCAAAATAGCCAGTAAACTGTATTGACCTAAGTTGTTCACCCTCACCAAAAAATCAACAATAAGAAAGGCGACGATAACCCATAGGCCTGTTATTAGAAAAACAACAGATAACACTAAAACAAAAAAAGCAATCAAACGTGCTTTGTTCTCATTGATCAATACAAAATCTACAGGGCATTGAATATCGTTTTCCATTTTACAAAGTTGATAAATTCTATCGACTTACTCAATAATAAATTATTACGCTTTTATAATGTTATTCTAATCCCCTCACCTATTCTACACCCTTCACCCTCATGTGCAAAATGTAAATAGCTTTGGATGCAGTAATGAAAAGATCATCTTTATTTTTGCCGCCAAAACAGAGATTAGCCGTCCAGGGTTCGTCAATATCAATATGTGCTATTTTAATGCCTGTGGAGTTATAAATTGTTATACCCTTCCCTGTTAAATATATATTTCCATTCTCATCAAGTGTCATCCCGTCAGATCCCTGTTCAACAAACAATTGTTTATTAATCAAACTCCCATCTGAAGAAACCATATATCTAAACGTTTTATTTGCCTTTATATCAGCTATATATAAATACTTCCCATCGGGTGTACCTACAATTCCGTTGGGTTGCTGCAGATCAGCAACTACCGTTATTAAATTTATACCACCCTTTGCCAGGTAATAAACTTTTTCTCCGTCAAGATCAGATTTCTTTCTTTCCCAGTAATCACGCTGATAGTAAGGGTCAGTTATATAAATTCCACCATTGGGCGCTACCCAAACATCGTTTGGCCCGTTAAGCAGGTGCCCGTTAAGGTCATGTATCAATACCTTTATTTTTCCTTTCGGACTGATCGACCACAACTGATTATGCTCATCGGCACAAGCGATCAAATTTCCTTTTTGATCGAAATAAGTTCCATTGGAACGACCCGCGTTATCCAGAAAAATCGATAACTTTCCATCAACACTATATTCCCATATCTTATTATTGGGTTGATCTGTAAAAAACACATTCCCTTTTTTGTCAACAGATGGTCCTTCCGTAAAACTAAATTGCCTGGAAATCAAACGGGGCTTTTCGCTTGCATCAAAAATGCCGCCGGTTTGCGTGGTATCAATTATCTCATACTTTTTTATAGGGTTTATTTTAGGAGGATTTTTGAATGATACTAAGCCTAAAGCAGCCAGGAAAAAGATCGTAAAAGCGCTATTTGTTTTCATCATTATATTTTTGCCAGTTTGCGAATGTAATGGCTTTTTTAAAAAATCAGGTGATTTTTTTGGCCGGTGTAATATTTTTCTCCTTAAGTTTAACCTGTTATGAAAAGCCTATCAGAATCTTTTTTATTACTTATCCTCTGTTTTTGCTGCCGGTTAGTTCAGGCACAAAATATTCCTGTTTATAAAGATGCTCATCAGTCTATTGATACCCGGGTTAAAGATTTGGTGTCAAGGCTTACCCTGGAAGAAAAAGCTTCTTTATTGGGCTATAATAGCAAGGCCGTTCCGCGCTTGGGTATACCCGCCTACAATTGGTGGAACGAGGGTTTGCATGGCGTGGCCCGTGCGGGCGAAGCAACCATTTTTCCCCAGGCTATTGGTATGGCGGCAACATTTAATGACGATTTGTTAAAAGAAGTATCCACCGCTATTTCCACCGAGGCAAGGGCAAAATATAACCTGGCAATACAAAAAGACAGGCATTTGCAATACATGGGACTTACCTTTTGGACACCCAATATCAATATCTTCCGCGATCCGCGTTGGGGCCGTGGGCAAGAAACTTATGGTGAAGACCCTTTTCTTACTGCCCATATGGGAACCGCATTTGTACAGGGATTACAGGGCGATGATCCACGCTATCTAAAAACCTCAGCCACTGCCAAGCATTTTGCAGTACACAGCGGCCCCGAGGCCGAACGCGATCATTTTGATGCGATTGTTGATGAAAAAGATTTCAGGGAAACTTATTTATATGCTTTTCATGCGTTGGTTACACACGGTGTAGAATCGGTAATGAGTGCTTATAACCGGGTTAACGGTGTTCCTAATTCTATCAATAAAAATTTACTGACTGATATTCTAAGAAAAGAATGGGGCTTTAAAGGTCATGTAGTAACTGATTGTGGCGCGCTGAATGATGTATATGAGACCCATAAAACATTGCCCGGTCCGGTTGAGGTAGCGGCAGCAGCAATAAAAGCAGGGATTGATCTTGACTGCTCTACCATTTTGCAAAATGATGTCATCAAAGCGATCAATCAGAAATTATTGACTGAAAAGGAAGTAGACCAGAGACTGTTTGAATTGTTACGAACCGAATTTAAACTTGGCTTTTATGACGCTCCGGATAATATCCCCTACCATGCTTATGGCACTGATAGTATTCACAATGCTTCACATATTGCACTTGCCCGTAAAGTTGCGCAGCAAAGTATGGTGCTTTTAAAAAATGATCACAATGTCTTACCACTCAACAAAGCAGACTATCCCAGCATTATGGTGTTAGGCCCTAATTCTGCATCATTTGATGCCTTGATAGGTAATTACCACGGGGTAAGCAACAAGGTGGTCAATTTTGTAGAGGGGATAACCGGTGCGGTAGATCCATCAACCCGCATAGAATACGACCTGGGTTGTGATTATACCGATACTACCCATTTCGGCGGTATTTGGGCGGCAGGCAATTCGTCTGTTACCATAGCGGCTATCGGTTTATCTCCTGTTTTGGAAGGCGAAGCTGGTGATGCCTTTTTATCCAAATCGGGTGGAGATAAAAAGGATTTGAGTTTACCCGCAAGCGAGATCGCATTTATGAAGCAATTACGAAGAGATGTTAAAAAGCCTATTATAGCCGTTATAACTGCCGGCAGCGATGTGGATATTGCAGCTATTGAACCCTACGCTGATGCCATTGTGTTAGCGTGGTATCCTGGCGAGCAGGGCGGCAACGCGTTCGCTGATCTGTTATTTGGGAAGGTTTCTCCATCAGGGCATTTGCCTGTTACCTTTTACCGCTCGATAAATGATGTGCCCGATTATAAGGATTATTCGTTGAAAGGCCGAACCTACCGCTATTACAATGGCCCGGTGCAATATCCTTTTGGTTTTGGATTGAGCTATACCACATTTGACTACCAGGCTCAGCAATCCCCCGCAAAAAAATATACTGGTAAGGATACGATCACAGTCTCTCTAAAAGTAAAAAACACCGGCAAAATGGATGGAGATGAAGTAGTGCAGGCTTATATTGAATATCCGCAAGTTGACAGGATGCCCCTGAAGGAACTAAAAGGATTCAAAAGGGTCACTGTATCCACCGGCAATGAACAACCGGTAACTATCAGGATACCTGTTAAGGAACTCCAAAAATGGGACTTGAAAACCCACGGCTGGAAAACATATCCCGGCAATTACAAGTTGATATTAGGAAGCAGCTCGCAGAATGAAAAACTAAAATTCAATTTTGAAATTAAATAAATGGAATCTTTTCAAACCGACAAAGGTGTTACATTTTGAAATATGTAACGCCATAATAGTTAAACAACCTCTCTTTATAATTAAAATACACCGTTTTGTACTCAAAGGACGAAGCATCACAACTCAAGCAATTATTCTGGACTACCTTCGGACAATATATTGCGCCACAATTATCGGCCGAAGGCTTAAAGATAAACTGGGTGAATTATAAAACAGGCATCAAGTATTTATATTTCAGGATGGAAGCCGGAAAAAGATCGGCGTCTATCGCTATTGAGATCGCCCATCCCGATGCGGGTATACAGGAACTATTTTTAGAGCAGTTTAAGGATCTGAAAAACATACTCCACTCCGCCTTGCAGGAAGACTGGGAATGGCAATTGCACAGTATAAACGAAGATGGCAAAACCATCAGCCGGATAGTAAGGCACTTATATGGTGTAAGCATTTTCAATAAAAACGACTGGCCCGCGCTGGTTTCCTTCTTCAAACCACGTATTATCGCATTGGATGAGTTTTGGAGCGATGCTAAATATGCTTTTGATAGCTTGAAATAAATTTTTTTAATTGCGGAGTATAGCAATCGCGAATTATACATGTCGAAATGCAAATTGAATATTGCTTCATCGCTTCCTTCACCCCTGTCGCTTTATTCCTCGTAATTAAAATTTTTATCATTATAAAAAATTGCTAATTTTGTTAGCATGAAGCGTTCGGGAAGTGCTGATCTGCCTTTGCATTATGGTTATGTGCCACAATGGCTGGCAGAGCGCATGGCTAAGCTGGGTTTGGCCGTGGTAGAAACCATTGTGATGGATTACGGCAAGGATGAGGTTTTGCGTCGCCTGAGCGATCCTTTCTGGTTCCAAAGCCTGGGTGCGGTAATGGGGATGGATTGGCATTCGTCGGGTATAACTACTTCCGTAATGGGCGCTCTTAAACGGGCCATCAATCCGCACAGCCGCGAGCTGGGTATTTACATTTGCGGTGGTAAGGGCAATCATTCCAGGCAAACCCCAAACGAGTTATTAAAAATAAGCGAAACCACCGGCCTCGATGGCAATTACCTGGTAAAGTGCAGCAAGCTAAGCGCCAAGGTTGATAATACCGCTATACAAGATGGTTTCCAGCTTTATACCCACAATTTTATTTTAAGCAACGAAGGTAAATGGGCAGTGGTACAGCAAGGTATGAGCGCGCAGAGCAAAACAGCAAGGCGTTATCACTGGCACTCGACTGGTTTAACCTCCTTCGTCGATGATCCGCATACGGCTATTTACGGACAAAATAATGGTTACATATTGAATATGGCCGATAAAACTGCCGCACCATCCCGCGATGGTGTGATGCAGATAGCAAATGAAAATCCGCAAAAGATGCTAAGCGAGATCAGCAAACTGGTAATGCCTTCGCATCACGATGTACAAGCTAAAGATGTGGATCTAAAACGATTGGGTGCGGTACTTTGGCTGGCACATGAGAAACGCCCGGCTGATTTTGAAGAGTTGCTTTTACTGGAAGGCCTTGGTCCGCGGACCTTGCAATCCCTGGCATTGGTAAGTGAGGTTATCCACGGCTCCCCATCCCGTTTTAAAGACCCCGCACGATTCTCTTTCGCGCATGGCGGTAAAGACGGTCACCCTTTCCCTGTCCCATTAAAAGTATACGACGAAACCCTGGGCATACTGCAAACCGCTATCCACAAAGCCAAGCTCGGCCAAACCGAAAAAAACGAAGCGATCAAGCGTCTCTCAAAAATTGCCGAGAACGCCGAAAAGGATTTTATACCCAATGCCAATTTTGACAAGGTGATAGAGCAGGAAAGAAACGATTCCTGGAAATATGGCGGGCGCACAGTTTTTGGCAAGGTTAAGCCGCCAGCGGATATGCAGTTGAGGTTGTTTTAGGCTTATTTTCCTGTAGTTACAAGCTAAAAGCATAATCGTCCGAAGTCTCCGCCTTCGGACATTTTTCCGCGTAAACTATGCATAGCGGGAAAAACAGTTAGTCTGAACCGTGAATTAAAATAATTTTAAGGTTTCGCTGATGTATAAAAAAGAAAGTCAGGTAATCATTTCATCACAAAAATCAACGGTTCAGACAAATAGCGCCGTTAGTACCAGCGTCCCCTGTCCATTCTGGAACCGCCATTAAAAATATTTAGTAATAACAATATTACAGCTATTACAATAATGATATGTATGGCATCTCCGCCAACATGGAAGGCAAAGCCTCCGAGTAGCCAACTGATCACCAGGATAACTACTATAATGTATATTAAACTTCTCATAATTGTAGAACCCATAGTGGTTTAATAATGTTTTGTGTGTTGATAATAAATAACTTACACGCAATTGTAAACTACTCAACCAATCATATAAATCCGGCAACGCCCCTGAAAAAATCCAGCTTCGTTATTCAGCCCCCGGATTGGTGTTATCGAACCACTAAGTGTGTTCAATATCTGATTGGCTTTACTGCAGATGATAAAATAACACGAGGAAAATACCAGGCAAAAGCCTGATCTCCACCCCAATATATTGAGTATTACTAAAACATATTGAGTATTAATACATATCCATTTCTAATTGGGAAACATCATTTTCGTTATTGCTGAAATGTGAAAACTTTTGTTACCTTCGATACAAATTGCTGTTAATAAGGCTTTTAATTCAACCGCCTTTCATTTCATTTGTTCTGATGATGGAATCGTTAAAACATTAACAAGTCTTTTTTACTGCAATTTCATAAAACAAAACCTGGTTTGATTTAACGATGAGAGATTATTATAAAATAATTACATACCTGTTGATCGCTGGTTTTGTTGTTTCCTGTTCAAAATCAGAGACCACTACTCCCTCATCAAAAATTCCGGCAACAACGGCTGATAATCCAAAAAGAGGCGTTACTGATACTACTAAATCCAACACCCCGGTTACTACACCAACAACCGCACCCGTTATAATACCTGCTGTCCCAACAACCAATCCCGTTACTTACACTGTTTCTTCGCCAATTTCATTATCCGGCGCTCATGATATGGTGATAAATGCGCTGCAAATTGATAATCCATCGGGCATTTGCATACACCTTACCAATTGCTATAACATTACTATCAAAAATTGTAAACTGGGCCCATCGCTACGAACAGGGGTTGAATTAAATAATTGCACCAATATAACAGTTGATAGTTGCTATATATCAAACGTTTCAACGGGTGTTTACGCGTTAAATAGCCACCAGGTAAAAATAACCAACAATCAGGTTAAAAATGTGTTGGGACCCTATCCTAAAGGCCAAATGGTTCAGTTTGATAATGTGAGCGGATCAGGAAATACTGTATTGAATAACAGGTGCGAAAACATAGCCGGGGCAAGTAACCCCGAAGATGTGATTAGCATGTATGAGAGTAACGGAATAGCCGGTGACCCGATTATGATAGCCGGAAACTGGATAAGAGGCGGTGGACCAAGTAAAACAGGCGGCGGTATCATGCTGGGCGACAATGGCGGGTCATATATTATCGCCAAAAATAATATTATTGTTGATCCGGGGAATTACGGCATGGGTATAGCGGGTGGTAATAATATACAAATACTCAATAATGAAATATATGGCAGTAAAACCAGCGTTAGCAATGTGGGTATCTATATCTGGAATCAATCTAATAGTGGCTGCTCTTTAAATACCATCAACGGCAACCAGGTTAACTGGACAAGGTTTTCGGGCGAAAATAACAACAATTGGAATGCCGGCAATTGCGGCACAGTTACAGGGTGGAACACTAATATTTGGGGTGCTGTTTTAAATTCCGGCATTTTACCCTCTCAAATTTTAAGTAACTAATTGTTACTTATCCTTTTTTACAGCACTATTCCTCACAAAAACAACAGACATTAACGCACCCAAAAAACCAAGCCCTGCGGATATACGCATAATGTTGGCATAAGCATGTATAAAGCTTGCATGGTAATATAGTTCAATTGCTACTTTATCCTTCGCACTAATACCGGCTGGTACTTTTGCGTTACCCAAATTAACCGCTTCTGCTTTTACCGATTGTTTTTCTTTTGCGTTGAGCGGAAGATTTTTTATCTCGCCTTGCAATGCCCCTGCAAAAAACAAAACTGCCAAAGCACCGAATATGGCATTAGCAAACACATTGGCTATACGGGTTAAAGCATTGTTGATACCAGAAGCCGTTCCTGAAAAATGATCGCTGACTGAACCCATAACTGTAGCAGTAAGCGGCGCTACAGTAAAAGACATACCCAGTCCGAATACCAATATGCCGGGAAAAAACGTCGTCCAATAATCCGCAGGGCCATTGGTCTGTTTCACAAAGGATAAGATGAGCAAACCGGCACCCGCCGTAGCAGGGCCAACAATGAGCAACAGTCTCGGGCCGTGTTTATCGGCAAGACTTCCTGCAAAACGCGCTATGGTAATCATCAAAGCAGTGAATGGCAAAAATGTGAGGCCTGATTGTAACTGGCTGTAGCCCTGTGCTTGTACCAGGTTGAGCGAAAGAAATAACATACCTGAGCTAAGCCCGGCGTACAAAAAAAAGGTAAGCAGGTTTACCCCGCTGAAAGTAGCATTGGCAAATAAGCTTAAAGGCATCATCGGGTGTTTGCTTCTCGCTTCTATAAACAGGAAAGCGATAAGCAGTAACACCCCTCCCGTTAATGATAGATATACCTGCCAATTGCTCATACCAACTGCTGGTATGCGCAGAAAACCGAAAGTAAGCAAAGCCAAACCCAGCGCGATGGCAATAGCACCCATAAAATCTATAGCTTCATCGTTATTCGTATCCCTGCTTTCTTTTACTTTCAGGGCCAAAATAATCAATGCCGCTAAACCGATTGGGATGTTGATAAAAAATATATAGCGCCAAAGCCCCGCATCACCCAAGGCCCCGCCAAGTACTGGCCCCCCTATGGTAACCATCGTAGTAATAGCCGACCATGTACCTATGGCCCTACCTCTTTCCTTTTCATCGATAGAAGATGAGATCAGGGATAAACTTCCCGGTATCATTAATGCCCCACCCATTCCCTGTATTATCCTTGCTACGATCAGCATAATGACATTGGGCGCAAAACCGCAGGCGGCAGAGCCGGCAATGAAAATAAGGATACCAAACATAAATATCTTTTTGCGACCAAGTTTATCCCCCAGTGAACCACCGATAAGGATAAGCGCTGCCAGAACGAGCAGGTAGGCATTTAACAACCAGAAAAGATCGGTTCCGGTTGCATTCAGACTTTTTTGCAGTGATGGTAAAACCACGTTAAGTGCGGTGCTATCAATAAAGGCCATGGCAGAAGCCAGTATAGCCGAAACCATGATCCATTTACCATCAGAACTTTTGAGTGCGACGGTTGCCATTATACGAGCCGAATTTATAGAATTAATAAATCTACAGAATTTCGCATAAGTACAATTTGAAATTCAAGCAATTCTTTAATTAAAATGCCGCATCATTTCAAAATTTTATTAATTGCCTTTGCCGAGTCCAAATGCATTTGTAGAGTTGGTATGGTCTTTTTTGCAAGGTCCTGGATCGCATTGTTTTTATTCTGTGCGCCTGCATTGAATAGCCTTAAAGCATCTTCATGATCTTTTATCATAAATTGCATATAGGCTTTATCAAATTGTACCCGCTTAAATTTCGAAATACTGTCCATCGTCTTTTTATGTACCCTGCTTACAGTATCCGGATAGCCATCGAGTTTGTTATCGGTAACAATGCTTTTAAATCTGTCCATTGTGGCGTGATGGTCAGCAGCCATCATTTTAGCGAATCGGATTACCACTGGGTTCTTAGAAGCCTTCCGGGCAATATGCGAAATTCTTATTGCGGTAAGTTGTGCTTCCATGCCATTCTTAATGAAACTTAACCCGGCGGCATCTATTTGAGGTTGATCATTGTAGTTTCTGGCTTTTTTATTGTTGGCACATGATAGTACAAAACATGCCAATGACAAAGTCAATGCCAGGTAGATTATTTTCTTCATTTTGAGGATATCAGGTTTCTATAGTTGGTAACAACTATTTTGGCATCCGGTTTACAAAAGCGATAATTATATCTGCTATACTTCAACTAACGCTAAGCTAAATTTCGCCCTGCGTTAACAATACCATATACCGTGCGGATCACCAGCTTATTATAAATATCATTCAATTCCGGGTACTCGTTCCCATTAAGGCACTGTAAGGCATAATGCTGCACTATAACCAACGGCAATACAATACGCTCGCGAATAGCGATAGATTTCCGCTCAACCGGGTATTCCTGCATTAATACCTGGCTGCCGGTTAATTCAAGCAACATGGCTTTTGTTAGTTCATATTCATCTTTAAGCATCTTCCAGAACTCCGCGAATTTTTTATCATGTTCCAGGTAAGCCGTAACCCTAAAATCAGATTTCGACATAGACATCATGCAGTTATCAAGCATCGTCTTAAAAAAACCCGATTGGTGATACAAATGCTGCACTTCTTCCCAACTACCGCCATCTTTCATTTTTTTCAGGGACGTCCCTACGCCATAAAATCCGGGGATATTTTGCTTTAATTGGCTCCAGGAAGTTACAAAGCTGATAGCACGCAGATCCTCCAGTTTAAGTTGAGCATCGGCATTTCGTTTGGTTGGCCGACTGCTGATATTAATTTTTGAAAGTAATTTGAGCGGACTGAATTTTTCAAGATATTCCACAAACAATGGGTGTTGCCTTAATGCCATAAACAGTTTATAGCTTTCATCTGCCATTTCAGAGATCAGAGCTTTGCTCTTTTTATTTAAAAGATCATTATCATTAGGGTTTAATGACGAAACAATACCCGCGTTGATTAATTGTTCTATATTAAAACGCGCTGTTTCCACAGATCCATATTGCGAACTTACGGTTTGCCCCTGTATGGTAAGTTGAATATGCTCATTGGCGATCTCGCTTCCCATTGAAGCATAAAAACGATGGGTTTTACCACCACCACGTGCAGGCGGGCCTCCCCGTCCATCAAAAAATGCCAGGTCTATCCCATATTTTCGGGCCGTAGCGGTCAGTTCAACTTTGGCTTTGTAAATAGACCAATTAGCCATCAGGTAGCCACCGTCTTTGGTACTGTCAGAAAAACCAAGCATGATAGTTTGACGGTTACCGCGCCTTTCCAAATGTTCTTTATAAAATGGGTTTCTATACAAGTTTTCCATTACCTGCGCGGCATTTGAAAGGTCGTTCACCGTTTCAAATAATGGCATAAAATCTACGCTCAGGAATTCCTTGCGCCAGCCACTCCACAAAAACAGGTTAATCAACTGTAATATATCTGATGAACGCTGACAATTACTGATAATAAAACGCTGACAGGCCTTTTCGCCGTTTGAATACTGTATCTGCTTCATCAGCCTGATGGTATTCAAGGTGTCCTTGGTCATATCATCCGCATCATCCGGGCAATGAAAATCAGCTTCGTTAAAAGAAATTACTTTCAGTTTTTCTTCTTCGCTTAAAGCATCATATCCCTTTAAGCCAAATTTTATCTGAGATTGTTGTGTGCAATATTTAAACACACTGTGCAATATCCGGCTGTCCTGCCTGATATCAAGCGTAGCGAAATAACATCCAAACAGCCTCACTTTTTGCATCAAGCCGTCAACTATATTAACAAACAAACTGCCATGATCGGTTACCAGGGTTTGTTTAACAGAGTTAAGCAAGGATAATAACTCGCCTTGCAGATCTTTTGGATTTTGCTGACTGTTAAAAGCATTTTGATAAAGTAGCTTTTCAAGCCTTGCAATGGTTTTTTCAATACCACGAAAAGTGATGCGGCGCTTTAAAAGCCTAAAATCGCGGTAATAGCAACGGAAAATAATCTGTCTTAGTAAAACCGCAACTGAACTTGTAGTCTCGGTGTTCACATTTGGGTTGCCGTCCCTGTCTCCACCCGGCCAAAATCCAAGTTCTAAAACCTGGTGATCATTGGCATAATCAATATCAAATTCCTCTTCAAGCTTTGATTGAATAGCAGATACCGCATGATAAAAAGTATGTTCCAAAAACCAAACCAAACTTACTGCCTCATCAACAGGTGTGGGCGATGTTTTATTAAAAAATGGTGTTTTGCCCAATTGCTGAAGCAATACATCAATATTATTCAGGTCGTTAACTTTTAATGCATCTATCAGGTCGGTCATTATACCTAATACGGTACCCGGATAAAATTGCGTTGGATGTGCTGTGAGCACCAACCGCAGCGAGAACTTTTTAAGTTTATCACTGATATCATCCCGTACCTTATCACTTTGGGAAGCCAGTTGAAGAAGGCTCTGTAGTGAACCGCTATCGTCTGTGCGGCCTATTTTATTGAATGATGAGTCCTCTATCGCATCAAACAATACTACTTGCCTTTCAATGTACTGGATAAAACGGAACATCCGGTTGATCTGTTCCTGGTGGTCAATCCCCGGTACATATTTTTCAAAAAATGATTCTATGATCTCTGTAGGCGACAATTGCGATACCGTACCCTTTTCGCAATGCGAACTAAAAAATGGCAATAATATCCCGGTATCTTTTACCTGGTAAAAAGGCAGTGTTTGAAATAAACTGTTATATAACTCAAAACGGGTCACAACTTCCTGGTTAAAAGTTGTTTCTCTCTGGCTGAGTTTCAACGTTGAGGACATAATCTTAAAAGTAAATAATGAATGATCTTAGTTTATAATTCAAATACCGGGGTGAATTTAATTATCTTAACGCTAAATTCCATCAAAAACTGAATATTTAATAATATTAATTCAATTTTAATGCAATAATTGTTAAAACCCGCCTCAAACATTTAATTTTTGTAAATTTGCAATTCAATATTTTGCACCGATAAACCTATATGAAATTCCATTCGCGGGAAATAAAAAGCTTTTTTTACAGCCAGTATTTTTCTGATGGGTTGCGCATAAGCCTGGGTATTTTGCTGCCTTCACTTGTATTGGCACAATTCAATAAATTCGACGAGGGTATCATATTATCACTGGGGGCGCTCTGTGTTTCGGTTGTAGATATTCCCGGCACTGTGATGCACAAGCGTAATGCCATGGCAGTATGTAATTTGTGTATCTTTTTGGTGGCCATTGCTACAGGATTTGCCCGTTTAAATGTTTTCACCTTAGGCACCGAGATCGCCATCCTTTCCTTTTTATTTTCCATGTTTACGGTCTATGGCACCCGTGCTGCATCGGTAGGTACAGCATCCTTGCTGATGATGATCTTCATGATCGATAAAGCCATCGAACCGGATAAAATCATTCCCTATGCACTAATTGTTACCGCCGGCGGAATGTGGTATATGCTGTTTAGCATTGTATTTTTCATCATCAGGCCATACCGGGCAACTCAACAGGCACTTGGCGAAAGCATACTGGATGTTGTTAAGTTTTTAAGGATAAAAGCTGATTTTTATCTGGCGGATACAGATATTGACGAGAACTACCGCAAATTGGTATCTCAGCAGATACAAGTAAGCCAACACCAGGATGTTGTAAGAGAGCTGCTTTTTAAAAGCCGGGTGATGGTAAAGGAATCCACCAACGCCAGCCGGGTTTTACTGCTCACTTTTGTAGATCTCGTTGACCTGTACGAGCAAATATTGGCCACACACTATGATTATAGCCAGGTAAGGGAACGTTTTGGAAAAACAGGAAGACTGGATGAGATTGCAAGGATATTACAACACCAGTCCATTGAACTGGAGAATATCGGCTATGCTGTATTAACAAACAAGCGATACAATCATTCGCATGATTTTAATGCCGAACTGGAGTTTTTGAAAAGAAAAATTGATGAGCCCACTGTGAATGAACAGGGCACAAGCAACCTGGTATTAAAAAAAATACTCATAAACCTGCGGGATCTGAATGGGAGCATCCACAACATTTTCAATTATTATAATTCAAGATCATCCAAAACCTTACTAGAAAATCCGGAAGATGTGGAGTACTCAAAATTTGTCACGCATCAGGATTACGCGCCACAAATATTTTTTGACAACTTATCCTTTTCCTCGGCTACATTTAAACATGCCTTTCGTGTTTCATTGGTTTGTATTATTGGGTTCATATTAGCACGTACCATAGCTGTAAGTCACCATAGTTACTGGGTTTTGTTAACTATTATTGTGGTTCTTAAACCTGGCTTTAGCCTATCTAAACAACGCAATTATCAAAGACTCATCGGCACCATTTGCGGCGGTGTTATAGGGGTAATAGTTTTAAGCTTTATACATGATAAAACAGCCCAGTTTGTTTTCTTTATCATATTCATGCTGGGTACTTATAGTTTTACCAGGCTGAATTATGTAGTGAGTGTGATTTTTATGACCCCTTACGTGCTCATTTTATTCAAATTTCTCGGCGTGGGCCATCTGAGCCTGCTTGAAGAGCGGGTGACAGATACCATCATTGGTTCAACCATAGCCTTTATTGCCACGTACCTGATCTTCCCTACCTGGGAGTTTGAACAGATACAGCAAACACTAAGAGATGTGATCTACGCCAATACCAATTACCTTGTAAAAATAGCGGAGACAATAACAGGCAGATCAGTTAGTACTACTGATTACAAGCTTGCGCGAAAAGATATTTATGTAAAATCGGCTAACCTATCCGCAACATTCGAGCGGATGACCTCCGAGCCTAAAAGCAAGCAGAAACAGATAAAAGAAATACATAAATTTGTTGTTCTCAGTCATATACTGTCTTCTTATCTTGCAAACCTGGCATCGGGAATTAAAGAGAAAAACCTGCATAAAACTCAGCCGGAAAACTTAAAACTGATCAGGAAAAGCATTACAGTGCTTAACGACAGCACAAAAAAATTAGGTGGAAAAGCAATTGACTTTACTTTAGAAAAAACCAACCCTGCGGAAGATAAAAAAGAATTGAGCGCCGATGAGGCTTTATTAAAAGAGCAGTTGGGCTTTGTAAATAAGATTAGTTACGATATCGCGAAGGTGACGGACAATATATTGAGCTAAATATATTAAAACTAAATGTAATTTCGACGAGGTACAATTGGAAATTTACCCAGTTACTGGCAGATCATGTATAAGATTTCTCACTATCGCTAGAAATAACAAGAAGCTTAGATTTATCTACAATAATTCCGTAGCCAAATTAGCCAGTTCGCTTCGCTCCCCTTTTTGTAAAGTGATGTGAGCATAAAGCGGGTGCCCTTTTGCCTTATCGATCAGGTAAGAGAGCCCATTACTTTCAGCATCCAGATATGGGGTATCTATCTGGTAAATATCACCTGTAAATACAAACTTACTGTTCTCGCCGGCGCGGGATATAATGGTCTTGATTTCATGCGGAGTAAGATTCTGTGCTTCATCTACAATGAAGAATATTTTGGTCAGCGTGCGGCCACGTATAAAAGCCAGCGGAGCAATGGATATTTTATCGTTGGTAACCAGTTCATCAATTTTGGCCTGCATCTTTTCATCATCGCCAAACTGGTCTTTAATAAATTTCAAATTATCCCATATCGGCGCCATATAAGGATCAATCTTTGATTTGATATCGCCCGGCAAAAAACCAATATCCTTGTTACTCAGCGGAACGATAGGTCTCGTTACATATATCTGCCGATAGTATTTACGTTGCTCCAATGCCCCGG
>JAQBOK010000149.1 GCA_028288085.1 Mucilaginibacter sp. | reverse complement strand
GCTCGTAACCAGGTTTGGTGATATGGTCTGCCCCAAAATCAGCATATAAACCATCCGACAAACCATCGCGGCCGGTAAAAACGTGCCCTCCATACCGGCCGGATGCTTCCAGTACAACCACATCGTTTCCACTTTTCATTAATTCGTAAGCACAACACAAACCGGTAATACCGGCGCCTGCAACTATAACCTTTTTACCTGTGGGAGATATGGGTATATCAGCTGGCTTAAACTTTACACCTTCTGTTCCCTTTGCCAATAATATTTGTGGCGCCAAAGCAGCACCTGCCCCTGCTATTAGCGTATTTTTAATAAATGATCTTCTTTTGATGCTCATCGTATTTTTATTATAGGTAGACCAGTTTCTTTACGCAATATAAAATAAAGTTAAATGTGTTGTTGCTGTCTTTATGAAAAAAAAGGAATACGATTATTTACATGGTTGATGACATCTCACTGTCGAACAAAAATACCGTTTAGAAAATGCCGAATCCTTGCGACAAAAATTAAACCGCCCGCGCCGGAACTACCTTAAGCATGAAATATCTTAAACTCAAACATCTCCATAAAAAATCTACATTTAATCTATGAAAAAAGACAAATCAGTAAGACGCGATTTTATTAAACTTTCTGCAATGGCTTTGGGCGGTGTTGCAATTGCACCATTTGCGGTGACAGCGCAAAAAACATCCGGGTTAATTAAGCCAGTAGTTGCGGGGGCACAAAAACTACACATTGTTTGCGTAGGCGCCCACCCCGGCGACCCCGAGTTTGGCTGCGGAGGAACCATGGCAAAATATAGCGATGCCGGGCACCAGGTAACCTTTTTATACCTCACCAGGGGCGAAGCAAGTGACCCCAATAAAACCTATGCAGAAATGGCAGCATTGCGCACCAAAGAAGCTGAGGCTGCCTGCAAAGTGTTAAATGCAAGGCCCAAATTTGCAGGGCAGGTTGATGGGAATACCATATTGGACAAGGGAAAGAATGAGGAAATGACAAAATTAATACTGGCAGAAAAGCCCGATATTGTATTTACACAATGGCCCATGGACGCGCATCCAGACCACCAGGTTACAGGCCTACTGGCTTTAACTGCATGGGTAAGATCAGGGCGGACTTTTCATCTTTACTTTTATGAAGTAAATACAGGCGTAGAAACCATGGCATTTACACCTACTGATTATGTGGATATTACCGCTGAACAAGAAAAGAAAAAAGAAGCCATGTTTGCACACAAAACCCAGGATCCGATAAATACCTATAATAATTATTTTAAACCCCTGGAAGAATTCAGAGGGCTGGAGGCCGGTGTAAAAGCAGCCGAAGCATTTATTCATTTTAAAGTACAGGGAGAAAGGGCAACTATTATTGGATTGTAACGTTACATTTAAGCAGTTTAATACCATGAGAACCATACAATCAATTACCGGGCTGATACTGATAAGCATTCTATTTTCATTCCGCCAGGGACAAAACGATATTCACCGTTTTGACCACGTTGTTATTGTTATAGAGGAAAATCACGCCTACCGCGAATTGATTGGCTCGGCAAATGCCCCCTATATTAATGAATTGGCAAAGGGCGGTACCTTGTTTACCAATTCGCATGGTATAGGGCACCCCAGCCAGCCAAATTACCTGGTACTATTTTCGGGCAGCACCCAAGGTATAAAAGGGGACGAATGCCTGGAAAAAATCACTCCTTTTAAAACTCCCAACCTTGGCACCGCACTGATCAGCAAAGGTTTAACATTTAAGGGGTACGCCCAAACTATGCCTGCCATAGGTTTCCTGGGTTGTACTTCACTTTCAAGCAGTGTAACTGTGGGTCACCTGTATGCCCGAAAACATACGCCATGGGTAAACTGGCTGGGCACCGGGCCTAATTGCATACCGGATTCGCTCAGTGTACCGATGACCAATTTTCCAAAGAACTTTAAAAAACTGCCCACTGTATCATTTGTGGTTCCTGATATGGATTATGATATGCACAATATTGGCCTGGCAGGTGATGGAGCAGCCATCAGGAGAGGCGATCATTGGTTAAAGGACCATCTATCGGCCTATGCCGAATGGGCTAAAAAACATAACAGTTTATTGATAGTAACTTTTGACGAAGATGATTACGATCCGCAAAACGGGAATAAGATACCAACCATTTTTTATGGCGCCAATGTAAATCAGATGGAATACAGCAACACCATTAATCACTATCATTTGCTGCATACCATTGAAGTGATGTATGGTTTACCATCTGCAGATAATGTATCGGCGGCGCCAATTTCTGGTATCTGGGGTAAATAGCACCCGCTTTAACAGGATAAGCTAAGTGTTAGTATTTACTTCATCACGTTCTTTAAGGTCTGTTATGTTTTTTAAAATATAGATCATTCCGGCAGGATATCCTGCAACCTGCAGCGTTTCCAGGATATCCGGTTTTAAATTGGGCGCCACTATTTCAAGACTCTTTTGCTGAAAATAGTTCACTCTACCATCCAGGTTAATTTTCAAAGGAACTCCTTTATCACTATTCTCTATTATAGTATTCAGCAAACTATTACTTTTCATTAATTCCCTAACAGATTGGCCAATAACGCGCTTTTGGTCGAGTTTTAAAATTTTCTTCGCTACAGCATTAACAAATAGAATTTCCTGCTTCTCATTAGTCCCTATTACCACATCCGGCATCTCCTCTATCAATGTTTTTAACCTCAATTCTGCTGATATGATTTTTGTAAGATCGGCGTTTTCGCGTTCACTAAGCCCGGCAGCCATTGTATTAAATGCCCGGGCTAATTGCGCAAATTCATCGCTTGTTTTAAAGTCAAGCCGGGTATCATAATTCTTTTCATTTATGTACTGCAGGCCTTCCGCAAATTCATTAAGCGGATTAATTATAAATCCGGGGAAATTGGCAATCAAAATAAAAAGAATTAAAAAAGTAATAAACCCCATACCACCGAGGTAAAGAGTTGCCTTTGACTCTGTTGAGTGTGTATCATTATTTTTAAGTACGATTGCCCGCATGTTTAACCCTTCGATCGTTTTTAACTGTAAACGGGCATTTCTTTCAGCTTGCTGTTTCTGATTTAAACCCAACGACGGATTAGTAATCAAACCAAAGGCCTTGCGTAAGTTGCCTGTCGCTTCCCTTTCACCGGGTTCTGTTATATTATTTTCCTGCTTTTTAAGCGCGGTGTCAAATGTTTCAGATGCCTGTGGAGTTAGCGGCAAATCATTCTCATCTAAAACCGAACGCATTACCCTGGCAAATGTTAATGTCTCATAGTTATTTTTTAATGTAACATTTGAAGTTTCGGATATCACTTCAATATAATATAGCGAGACGGCTCCAAAGATGAGCACTACTATAAATAGTAACCCAAATCCTAAAAAAAGCTTTTTTTTGATTTTCATTTCAGTGTTTGTTTTTAAAGACAGTGTAACTATTCATGAACAAATACTCATTTTTATTTTGATCTCTGTTTATAATATATAATTAACTGTTTACAACGGCATTATAATTCGGCCAAAAAGGAAAACATAAAGTAAATATAATTGAAAATATACCCCGTTCAGCTTTTGTGATCAGTTTAGGCTGATCAAAGGTTGAATGGGCGGATATGAATATTAACCTTTTTTAAATTATTAGCGGGAGGTATATGCTACATACAAATATAATCATTCGCACCGGAAATTTTGGTGACAAGGTTTTGCCACCACATTATTAGTTAATTAACTTAACAATTATGGTGTTACATCGGTGTTATAGGCGTTACATGTTTAAAATGTAACACCTATTTATGCTTCCAAAGATTTTACTAGCGATCCTGCGTTAAACCTTCGCATAATAAAACCGTTTAAAGATCATGATGAAAAAAATACTTGCTTGTTTTATCACCCTTTTCAGCTTAGCCTTGTTTGTTGCCTGCAATAAACACAATAATCCGCAACCCACTCCTGCAACTACAGCTGAGAAACTGTATTTCCCGCCGATTGGCAGTGCCGATTGGCAAACTACAACAGCGGCCTCTCTTGGCTGGGACGAAACAGCACTCAATAACCTTTACCCTTATTTGCTAAGCAAAGACACAAAAGCATTTATAATTCTTAAAGATGGGAAAATAGTTACAGAGAAATACTTTGGGGCTTTTACAGCTGATAGTCTTTGGTATTGGGCATCGGCAGGCAAAACCATGACCGGTTTTTTGGTAGGTATAGCCCAGCAGGAAGGCTTAATTAATATAAATGATCTCAGCTCAAAATATTTAGGAACCGGATGGACATCGGCACCATTGGCGAAGGAAAACCTGATCACCATAAAAAATCAACTAACTATGACCACGGGTTTAGATGATGGGGTTTCTGATCCGGATTGTACATTACCCGAGTGCCTGGTATTTAAAGCAAATGCCGGAACCCGCTGGGCCTATCATAACGCAGCTTATACGCTTTTAGATGGTGTTGTAGAAAAAGCCAGTGGACTTTCCTATAACGCCTATTTTCAACAAAAGATCAGGAACAGAACAGGAATGAACGGAACATGGGTAAAAACACCGAATTCAAACAACATCTATTACAGTAATGCCCGAAGCATGGCGAGGTTTGGATTACTGA
Organism: Mucilaginibacter sp.; assembly: GCA_028288085.1. Classification (GTDB taxonomy): domain Bacteria; phylum Bacteroidota; class Bacteroidia; order Sphingobacteriales; family Sphingobacteriaceae; genus Mucilaginibacter. The sequence goes on along the minus strand of JAQBOK010000149.1, from coordinate 4,029 downwards.
TGCTTAATAAAGGCACATGGGATAATACTGCTATATTAAGCGATACCACCTATTTTAACAACCAGGTAAATACTTCGCAGAACATAAACCAAAGCTACGGCTATTTAACCTGGCTCAATGGTAAGACCAGTAGTATGCTGCCACAATCACAAATTGTATTTCCGGTTTCCATTATTCCAAACGCTCCAGCTGACCTGTATGCAGCCCTTGGCAAAAACGATCAAAAAATATATATTGTTCCCTCACAAAAATTAGTTATTATCAGGATGGGTAATACTGCCGGCGGCGTTAGTTTAGCCGGTTCTGATTTTGATAACGAGCTATGGGGAAAATTGAAGACGATAATTAAATATTAGTGTAAAAATTTCCTTTCTCAGTAGGCATGGCCTGATCGGATAAATGAGACACCTGTTATAGCGTGCCCCCGTTTATTTATTTTTTTTCCAATCTTTCGGCTCTATGCACAATACAAATTTGCAGCAACTTACCTTCCTGATAAACTAATCTAAATTTACATCTTTGAAATAATATATGACTCATATAGCCATTTGGATCATTGCATTTATAGCAATAGCCGGCGTTATTATCCGGCCTTATAAAATACCTGAAGCAACCTGGGCGGTAACGGGTGCTATTCTGTTGATTGTTTTTGGATTGATTTTACCATCTGAAGGTATAACTGGTATTACCAAAGGCACCGATGTTTACCTTTTTTTAACCGGCATGATGCTGCTTGCCGAAACCGCACGGGAAGAAAAACTTTTTGACTGGCTGGCAGCACATGCAACCGAACTGGCCAAAGGATCGCCAAACAGGTTATTTCTTTTGATTTACCTGGTGGGAATTGTTGTTACTGCATTTTTATCCAATGATGCTACAGCAGTTGTGCTAACCCCGGCCGTGGCGGCGGCTGTAAGGGCGGCCAAGGTGGAGAAACCGCTTCCCTATTTGCTGATTTGTGCATTTATAGCTAATGCCGCTTCTTTTATTCTGCCGATTTCTAACCCAGCCAACCTTGTGATTTATGGAAGTAATATGCCTCCCTTGCTGCATTGGTTATCGCAGTATACTTTACCATCAATTTTTTCTATCGCAGTAACCTATTTTATGCTGCGTTTTACTCAACGCAATGCACTAAAACATAAAATCGAAACCAATATACCTATACCAACACTTTCCCAGGGAGGCAAGACGGCCATACTGGGCATTATTGCAACAGCAATTATTTTACTTGTTTCTTCGGCGTTGAATATTCAGCTTGGTTTACCCACTGCCATTACGGGGGTGCTTACTTCTGCGATTGTGATCATTCGGGCAAAAAAAAATCCATGGATCGTTATAAAGGGAGTTTCATGGTCTGTTCTTCCGCTTGTTGCAGGGTTATTTGTAATTGTTGAGGCACTTAACAAAACCGGGGTGATCCAAACCATCACCACTATACTGCATCAAAGTGCAGAACAATCAGTGGCCGGGACGGTTTGGGGTAGCGGATTCATCATTGCCTTTGCCTCTAACCTGATGAATAACCTGCCGGCAGGCCTTATTGCAGGTAATGCTATACAGGCTGGGCATGTTCCTGAAATTGTAAAAAGTTCTATCCTGATAGGTGTTGATCTGGGGCCAAATCTTTCCATAACAGGCTCCCTGGCCACTATACTCTGGCTGGTGGCCTTGCGCCGCGAAGGACAAATCGTTAGCGCCTGGACTTTTCTGAAACTTGGTTCATTGATTATGACCGTAGCGCTTTTGTTTGCAATAGGATCACTTTGGTTATAATATAGGTTAACAGTTTAAATTTCACTATGGCTAAAACCCTGTTATACCCAATTCACCTGCTCTGCAGACTAAAAGTTTATCGCCTTGCTAATAATAATGACAAAATCCTCATAAAACTACACTTACTGCTTTACCCTTATAGCTAATGCTTTTGTCAGCCTTAACACTAATGCCGGTATTTACCCCATGATCTTTCTTTACTAAAACGACATTAAACCGGCGCTGTTTCCACATACCCGGAAAGCTCCCCTTGCGATCAGAGATGGTAAGCCGATGTAATTTGTCATTCCATTTAAAGCTGAATGTTGAATAATTGCCTTTTTCGTAGTTATAGTTATCATTCTCATCTTCATAAAATTTAAATTCACCATCTGCACCAGGATAAATACGCAATTCAATAGCGCCACCGGGGTTTTCTGTAGCATATTCAACATTTGGTCCCATGGGTATTATGGAACCAGCCTTAACATACAAGGGTATCGTTTCAATCGGTGCTTCGGCATTAATGGTTTGGCCGCCATTCAGCGTTTTGCCTGTCCAAAAATCGAACCAATTGCTTCCTTTTGGCAAATATACTTTTCTTGTTTTCACGCCGTTGCCCGCATTTTTGCCGGTATATAATTGTTCTGTAACCGGGTTTACCAGGAATGCCGACCCAAACATATACTGATCCGGGATATTATAAACATTTTTATCATTCCTGAAATCAAAACTCAAGCTGCGCATTATGGTATAGTTTTGAGCAGTGACCTCAGCCGACAGAGAATAAACATAAGGCAGCAAACGGTAACGAAGCTTATCGTAGTTTAACAGGATTGATTTTGTTTTATCGTCCCAATTATGGGAGAAAAGAGCCCTTTCGCCTTTGCCATGAATACGCATTATCGGGCAAAACGTACCGAATTGGAACCAGCGTGTAAACAGCTCGCGATATTGCGGATCAGACCAATCAGGAATACCCTCAGGAGATGTCCTCGACAGATAACCGCCGATATCCGATGTCCAGTAAGGCATGCCGGATATGCAAGCATTAATACCTTGAGGTACCTGGGATTTAAACGCCCTGAAAGTGGTTGTAACATCTGACGACCATAAGGTGGCTGCGTAATGCTGCGAACCGGCAAAAGCCTGTCTTATCAAAAAATAAGCACGTTTACCTCCCATATCTTTCTGCCAGCCCTTATACAACCCTTTTGCATGTTCTAATGAATAGGTATTAAAATAATCAATGCCTTTGCCTACAGAAAAATTGGCTTTGCGCCGCTCATCAAGCAATGAACCATTATCCGGTTCACATTGATCAACCCACCATGCATCCCATCCATAACGTTTTACTACGCTGTCCCGGGCCTGGTCCCAATACAGGTCTCTTGCTTTTGGGTTGTGGGCATCATAATAGGTATCAAACGTATGAGTAACAAAGTTGTCCCATGTAATACTTGTAAGATAGCCCTTGTTTTTGAGCGCCTCAAAGTCTTTCGTGCCGCTTCCAAACACCGGCCATATAGATATCATGGCATGCATGTTGGCTCTATGCAGTTCATCTATCATTGCTTTTGGGTCAGGATATCTCTCGGGACTCATTACGTGCGAGCCTATAGGTAGTGGCGACCACCAATACCAATCCTGAACTACAGCATCTACCGGGATATGGTTTTTACGGTAATTATCCTTAACACTCAGTATCTCTGCCTGTGTCTTATACCTGTCCTGCGACTGGATCAACCCGAATGTCCATTTTGGGTACATTGGCGCACTGCCTGTAGCTGTTCTGTACAGGTCAATGATATGATCGAACCCGGGGCCATAGAAAAAGTAGTAATCAACCATTTTACCGCTTTCTGATACATATTTGTATTGGGTATTACCAGCACCAGCGCCATAAAAATCAGATGCTGAATAGTTATCCCATAATAATCCGTAGCCCTTTGTAGATAGCATAACCGGTATGGCCCCTGTCATATATTTGATCAGCATTTGCTGATCACGTCCCTTGTAGTTGATAGAAAGTGTGTCTTCAGGATGACAACCCAAACCAAAGAGGGCCTCGTCTGCTGGAGAAGCAAACTGAGTATTGCAGTTATAAGTGTCAATACCCGCAATGGTTGCTGCAGTCATGGTTTTATTCTCACTACTTTCTGAGGTTATTACCTCACCCTTTTTATTGGAGTAGCTTATAGCGTTGGTAGCTTTATCGATCTTAATAATGAGTTTTGAAGTAGTGATAATTACTTGTTCCTTATTGTCAGACAG
>JAQBOK010000092.1 GCA_028288085.1 Mucilaginibacter sp. | reverse complement strand
AACTTTGTCCTTTCGCCTTTATCCTTTCAGCATTACATCTATTCATCTTTTAAATATTGCGTAGGGTTGGCAGTATTGGCTTTATAGATATGCCACGAAACGCTTATAGCCGTCATAATGATCAAACTTATAAGTGATAAAATAAGCGGCATCATAGATACACTTGATTCAGGTGCCAGCAGTTTAAATAAATTGCCTGTAAGCCACCATGAAATAGGCAAACCAAATAGAATAGCAAACCCAATGGCATATAAAAATTCTTTGTTGATTAGGAATATAATACTCCCTGTGCCCGCCCCAAGTACTTTTCTTACACTTATTTCCTTCATTTTTTTGCCTAATATCAGCAGGGCCAAACCGAAAATACCGGATATGGAAATGACAACCATGATCAAAGAAGCGGCTGTCATTACCTGTGCAACCTGAGAAAATCCATTGAAATAGCCGTCAAATACGGTATCCTGGTAATAGTATTCGAAAGGTAGGCTGGAGTTAACTTTTTTCCATGCTTTTTCAACTGAAGTGTGTGCATTTGTAAATAAGCCGGACGATGTTTTTACATAAACATACCCCACATCTGCAGGCTTACAACCCATCATTAGTATTGGTCCCACAGGGGTTTTAAAATCCTCGAAATGAAAGTCGTTTATTTCGCCTACTACCTGGTATCGATGATTTTCATATTCAATATTTTTTCCGATGCCTGTTGTCCAGTGCATTTGTTTCAAAAAGGCCTGGTTAACCAAAACAGCGTCTGTTTGGTCTGATTGGAATTGCTCGTTCAAGTCTCTGCCTTTTGTTATAGGGATGCCTAACTGAGTTGCAAAACCCGGTAAAACACTTATGCTTTGCACGGTTTGGTCTTTTCCGTCGGTTTTGATCACTAACTGTTTGGTGTATTTGCCAAGTGCCTGTACTGCCCCTGTAACCGATTTTACATTACTGTTGCTTTTCAACTCATTTTTGAAGGCGTCAAAATCCGCTGTTTCATTCAACGTTACCACCACGTTATTAGCCGGATCATATCCCCACGGCCTTGCTTTTATCTGCTTCGTTTCCCTGACAAAAGCTATCGCAGTTGAAATAGCCAAAAAAGTAAGAAAAAACTGGAGGCCTAAGAGCGATTTCCGGAAACGGTTATTGCTGCCCATTTTGCTGTTGCCCTTAATGATATTTATAGGCTTAAATGCCGATATATAAAAGGAAGGATAGGCTGCCCCGCTTAATGCTGAAATAATAATTAAAGCAAGTAGCGCTACCCAGGTACGGTAATTACTAAATAGATTTTTAACAAGATCTACATTAGCAATTTGTGTAAACCAGGGGAGGAAGAAGTATTTAGCTAAAAGCAAGCCAACGCCTATGGCTATTGTGCAAAGAATAACGTTTTCTAAAATGAATTGAACAATGATCTGTCTCCTGCTGCTGCCCATCACTTTTCTCACACCGATCTCTTTTAATCGGGTTGATGCAGAGGCTATAGCAATATTCATATAGTTAAAATAAACGAGTAGCAACGTTGCAATAGCAATAACCAAAAGCATAATATAACCTGCAATATCGGTTTCGGAAAAACGCCCGTTGGTTACCTTATAGGCATGAAAATTCATGGTTTTCAATGGCTGTAAATGAAAGGCGGATATCTTATTATCCACGTTTGCAGCATTGTATAATTGTAAATATTTTTTACTTTGACTTTGTATTGATGATAATGAGGTTTCATTATTTACCTCCAGAAATGTTATATCCGAATTTTGGCTCCAATCGCCTGGTTTATCCATTCCTAATGAAGCCATTTTACTATAAGGGACAAGGGCTGAAAAATAAAAGGATGATTCAGCCGGGCGTTTTTCAAATACTCCTTTAACGGTAAAATTCTCAACCATTTCGCGCCCATTATTGTTAAACCGTATGCTTACGTTTTTACCTATGGAGTTTTCTTTGCCAAATAGCTTTTCCGAAAGCGCATCGGTTAATACAATTCCATCCTTATCAATAAAGTGCTGTTTATTGCCCCATTTAATAGGGAAATCGAACATGTTATAAAAAGCATCATCAACAAAGGTTACGCTTTCCCTAAAAACATTATCCCCCTGTTTGATGATAACCCCCGTATAATTTACCCTCGTTATGTTTTTTATTTGGGGGAAATCACTTTTTAGCATAGGGCCAATCGGCGATGGTGAATCACCCCATAGTTGCTGGTTCCCGTCTTTTTCTGAAACTCTTTCAACAACAAAAAGATTGTTAAGCTTATGGTGAAAATTATCCATGTGCATAGACCAGTCAAAAAATTGGAACACAACCAGGCAGCAACCTACTGCTAAAGCAAGACCGAGAATGTTAATTGTGGACGATAACCTATTTTTTGCCAGGTTGCGAAAGCCTAATTTTAAATAATTTTTTATCATGATATTGAACTTTAAATTCTAATTTTTAACACTTTTTAGTTTTATCCCTCACCAACTATTCCGTCTTCAGGCTCTTCACCGGATTAGCTAAAGCAGCTTTAATGCTTTGATAGCTAACTGTAAGTAAAGTAATGCTTATGGCCCCGAATGCCGTTAGTGCAAATATCCACC
>JAQBOK010000087.1 GCA_028288085.1 Mucilaginibacter sp. | reverse complement strand
CTTCAAAAGCTTTGTTAGACTCGTCTGAACATTATTATAATGCCTCGCATGCCTTTAAAACGCATGGTATCAACCTTGATAATCTTTCGGTTGACATGGCACAGATGATGAAGCGCAAAACTGAAGTAGTAGGAAAAAATACCAGCGGCATCAGCTTTTTATTTAAGAAAAATAAGATAGACGGCATTCAGGGTATTGGGTCCTTTAAGGATAAAAATACCATCATCATCAAAAAGCCGGATGATACTGAGCAGGAGATCACCGGTACGAATATTATTATTGCAACCGGCTCAAAACCATCCACTCTTCCTTTTATCAAAATCGATAAAAAAAGGATCATCACTTCTACCGAGGCTTTAACTTTAACCGAAGTACCGAAGCATTTGATATTGATAGGCGGAGGCGTTATCGGGTTGGAACTGGGTTCGGTTTACTCCCGTTTAGGCGCCAAAGTATCCGTAATTGAATTTATGGATTCCATCATCCCAACAATGGACAGTGGCCTTGGCAAGGAATTACAAAGAGTGTTATCAAAACAGGGTATGGAGTTTTACACTGGACATAAAGTTACCGGTGCAACTGTAAAAGGCAAAGAAGTAACGGTAACTTTTGATGCACCAAATGGCGAAAAGAAAGAGCTGAAAGGCGATTACTGCCTGGTGGCCGTAGGGCGTATTGCCTACACGGATAATTTAGGCCTGGATAAAATTGGTATTACCGTTGAAGAACGCGGCAGAAAGATAGCGGTTGATGAGCATTTAGAAACCAGCGTGAAGGGTGTATATGCTATTGGTGATGTGATAAGAGGCGCTATGCTGGCCCACAAGGGCGAGGATGAAGGCACTTTTGTAGCTGAAACTATAGTGGGCCAAAAGCCACATATTGATTATAACCTGATACCGGGCGTGGTTTATACCTGGCCTGAGGTTGCAGCTGTAGGACAAACAGAAGAGCAATTGAAAGAAAAAGCTGTAAAATATAAAACAGGTTCGTTCCCTTTTCGTGCGAGCGGCCGTGCGGTAGCAAGCGGTGACCTTGACGGATTTGTAAAAGTGCTGGCTGATGCCACTACTGACGAAATATTGGGTGTACACATGATTGGCCCGCGGGCTGCTGATATGATAGCCGAAGCTGTTGTAGCGATGGAATACCGTGCTTCTGCAGAAGATATTTCAAGGATTAGCCATGCGCATCCAACTTATACTGAAGCTTTCAGGGAAGCTTGCCTTGCCGCTACGGATAACAGGCCGATTCATATTTGATGACGAATTTGTTGGAATGTTGAAAGGTTGTAATGTTTTGTTGAGTTTACTGCTTATCACATCTTTTCTTGATCACATTTAACAAACGCTGCTGGAAATCTGATAAGAGTTCATCACCCCAGATTGATGCATAGAAATTTATTCTTGTATCCAATTGGTATGTTGATGACAGCGTAAGCAATGTTTTTTTATCACTGATTTTAGTTAGTTGATAGGTGGCGCTTAAAAATTTAAAGTGATTACCTTTAAGGATATGCTGATCAAATATAGTTTCCCGTATAGATACGGGAATAACTTGAATATTGAACGAAATCCTTTTATTTAATATCCATTCATTTACTGTTTCGTTGAATACTAATCCACCTTCAAAATGGCCTACTCTTTTTGCACCAATTCCATCTTTATCCAATTCAGCATATAAAGGTCTTGGTACTCCTGCATAGTTAAAAAATCCAGTTGGATACTCGCCCTGGCCGATGTTTTTTACCCTTATGACATTTTTCCAGATTTTGTCAGCGGTGCTATTAATAATAACCGAATTTTTGATCTCATAAACACTTGAGGGTATTTTGAACTGTTCTTCTATCATGCCTGCAAAAACAGGTACTAATAGAATTGAATATAATATACCCTTTCGATCTCTGTATCTTAAAATTATTTCACCGAAAATAAGGCCCCCCATTACTCCACCCAATAAAAAGGGCATTGAAATGATAAAAATACATAGTAAGTCTTCAACACGGGTTATGAAGCAAAAAATAAAGAAGAGTAATGTTGTGAAAAACGGTATCAGGACTCTATAAGTCTTTGAACGTAATTGATCATTGGTAGCAAACAGCATAGGTGTAACACCTATTAAAACCGGGACAATCCAGATAAATGTTATTGAAAACAGATCTGTAAAACTAAATTGGCCGTCAAGTTTTCCAAAAATAAAATACCTTAATAACAAACCGTATAGTGCTCCAATTATTATTCCCAGGTATTTTAGAGTCAACCGTTTCATGTTCAACAATTATACCCAAATAGATTCATGTTCAAATCATGAAAACAGAATTTTAGAATGTGGCTTGTGTGCGTCAGTCAAGGCATGGCCGCAGGAAAGAAGGTCTTTGCTTTTTAACTCGTTAAGTATCATCTAAGCCTGCAAGCCAAATTTCTCCTTTGCGGGGTATTTCAAAGGTGTTGTTACGTTCGATAAAGTTGTTCATCTTTCGTTTGCCCAAAAACTAAAATAGTTGAGAGGAGCAAAAATAGTGTGATAATTATTTTCATTGAAATGACGATCAGTTGTTTAGGATATGTAATTTAGAAAATTAAATAAAGAATGGGCACATTTGTTACTGTTTTAAACGTATCCCTCCCTCAGCAACTCTGGATAATCAAAGGGAAACTTGAGTCAGAAGGAATTAAATGTTTTGTTAAGGATGAATTGACCGTTCAGGCAAATAATCTTTATTCAAATGCTGTGGGGGGCGTCAAACTTCAGGTGCTGGAAGAAGATGTTGAACGCGCAAGGGTAATATTAACAGAACTGGGTTATATAAAAGAAGAACTTGTAACAGTTGATCTATTGACCCAAATTGATGCAAAGACATTGTTTATCCCATTCCTGAAAAATGTAAATGTCATCAATCGTATAATTATTATAACTTCAGTGCTTGTTGCGTTAGTTGTAACAGTTCTTTATCAGGTTTTTAAACCTTCCTGATTGAAATTTGCTACAAAGAGATATTCGTGATTCCGGCAAACCCAAAATAAATTCCGAAATTCGCCACCAACACCCGTGATCACATTATGCTGCAAATCCTTGAAAACTTTTCGCTAAAGAACTTTAACACTTTTGGTATAGATGCCTCGGCGAAATATTTTGTAGAGATCAATAACGAAAATGAGTTGGAAGAACTGTTCATGGATCCGCAATGGCTGCAAATGGACCGGCTTATTTTGGGCGGCGGCAGTAATATGCTGTTTGTGAAAAATTTTGATGGCCTGGTTATCCGGATGAATATAAGAGGCATTGAACATCGCATTAATCACGAAGAAGTATTTATAGAGGCGGGCGCCGGCGAGGTTTGGAATGATCTTGTCAACTTTTGTGTGGATAGGGGATATGCCGGTATCGAAAACCTGAGCCTGATACCAGGTTCTGTGGGTGCATCGCCTATACAAAACATCGGCGCTTATGGGGTTGAGTTAAAGGATGTGTTTCGCAGTTGTCGTGCTTTTGAGATTGCCACTGGTCAATTCAAAACCTTTACAAAAGAGAATTGCCGCTTTGGCTATCGCGACAGCATCTTTAAAAATGAACTAAAGGAACAGTACATCATTGTATCGGTAAAGTTCATGTTATCAATCATTCCAAATATCAACTTAAAATATGGCGCGATAGAGCAGGAACTTGCTAATCGTAATATCACCGGGCCTACTATAAAGGATGTATCCAGGGTGGTTTCTCACATACGGGTATCCAAACTGCCAGACCCTTCAACTATAGGCAACGCAGGTAGTTTTTTCAAAAACCCGGTAATTAGTGATGCCGAATTTCGCCAGGTTCAATCCCGGTTTTCCGAAGTGGTACATTACCCGGCCGGTGATGGCCTGGTAAAATTAGCTGCAGGATGGTTGATAGAACAGTGCGGATGGAAAGGAAAAGTAGTTGGCCACACAGGAACATGGATGAACCAGGCACTGGTTTTGGTGAACCATGGAGGAGCAACGGGCGAAGAAGTATACAGTCTTTCGTCGCAAATCATAGACAGTGTGTACACTAAATTTGGCGTTTTGTTGGAACGTGAGGTCAATATTATAAATTAATTTTTTTTCGTTAAAACGAATAAAAAAGGCATTCCCAATGCCCCTGCGCACATCTTTTTATGTTGAAATATAGGCAAATTGTTTATTAAATCGTTGTTTTTCAGCCATTTAATAGTAATTTTTATATTCAAATCACTTTCTGGTTAACTTGACATTAGTTGTTGACTTTTGACTACAAGTTTGCATAATTTGGAAAACGGTATCATGTTTGTCTAATCCTCTGTATAAAACTTTAACAGAATGACAGCAATCGAGTTTAACACCATGGTACTACGTCAGGCGACTTCACTGAGGTCATATGCACTTCACTTCACCCGTGACGCCGATGATGCTAACGACCTTGTTCAGGATACAATGTTGAAAGCAATAACTTATTATAATAAGTTTAAAGAAGGAACAAATTTAAAAGGATGGCTATACACCATCATGAAAAATACTTTCATCAACAATTATCGCCGTTTTGTTAAAATGAGCACTTTTGTTACCAAATCAGAAGAAATATCTTCGGCAAACCTGGTTTTCAGCTCAACCAAAAACAGCGGCGAATCGAAATTTGTGATGGATGATATCAAAAAAGCGTTGGATAGGCTGCCGGAAGATTATTACGTTCCCTTCACTATGTACTTTGAAGGACATAAATATCATGAAATAGCCGATCATTTAACTATTCCTATCGGTACAGTTAAAACACGCATACACGTAGCACGTAAGCTTCTAAAAAAGAACCTGAAAGCATATGATAACGGCATCAAAAAGCCAGTATACGCAGAAGATTAATATAATTCAACTCCACATATATAAACAAGGAACCCGCTACGGCGGGTTTCTTGTTTTAAGAGAATTGCCTTAATTGCATATTCTTTATTGCTTCTTGTTTTTTATTGGTAATAAATACCGGCTTGTTTGAGTATTTTAGAAGCAAATACCAAAAGCATAATGAACGAACTTCCTGCTTATACCCGCTCACAACTGGCCCTGCGCAACGGACAAGACAAACCCGAAGTATGGATAGCTTATAAGGGGATGATATACGATGTGAGCCGTAGCCGTTTATGGCACAATGGTAAGCACTATGAACATTGGGCAGGGCAGGACCTTACGCATGAATTAGCGGATGCTCCCCATGATGAGTGGGTGTTTGATCACTTTGATCCGATTGGAAGGCTAAGTTAATAAGGATTGTGAAATGTTGAATGCGGAAGTTTTTCTTCATTCCGCATCGCCACCCCGACTTCCGAAATTAAATAATTTCAAACTTGCTTAAGCTCACAAACTGCTGCACTCTTGCGGCTATTTCTTCTTCAGTAAGATTTTTCAATTTTTCAGTGCCGAACTTTTCTACGCAGAACGAGGCCAACGCCGAGCCATAAATAACGGCATTTTTCATATTTGTGAAATTCACAGTGCCAACCTTGGCCAGGTAACCTATAAAACCACCAGCGAAAGTATCACCTGCGCCGGTTGGATCGAACACATCTGCAAGAGGTAATGCCGGTGCCGAGAAGATAAGGTCATCGCCAAATAGTAGTGCCCCATGTTCGCCTTTTTTAATGATAAGATATTTGGGGCCCATGTTTAATATTTTTTTTGCGGCCTTTACCAGGGAATATTCTCCTGATAGTTGGCGTGCCTCGGCATCATTAATGGTAAGCACATCAACCATCCTGATGGTTTCGAGCAGATCATCCAACGCAATGTCCATCCAGAAATTCATAGTATCCATCACAATCAGCTTCGGACGTTTATGAAGGCGCTTAATTGCTGTCTGTTGAGTTGTAGGTGCTAAATTGGCTAACAGTAAGAATTCGCAATCCTGGTATGAAGCGGGGATGATAGGGTCAAAGTCTTCCAGTACGTTCAAACCTGTTTCCAGAGTGTCGCGACTATTCATGTCGATATGATATTTACCAGACCAATAAAAGCTCTGGCGGGTTTCATCTATCTGCAATCCTTCAGTATTAATATGATGGTGCTGCCAAACATCAATCTCCTGTTTTGGGAAATTGGCGCCTATAATGGCAACTAGTTTTACCTTATCGTAGAAATAAGATGCTGCAAGACAGGCAAATGGGGCCGCGCCACCAACAATTTTTTCGACTTTGCCAAAAGGGGTTTCAATATCATCAAGGGCAACCGAGCCGATAACTATTACACTCATTAAAATATTCTTTAATTTTTTTGTACAAATATTGCGAAATTAAGCGGGAAATTATACTTTTGCACCACTCTAATCAAAAACACTCCTGAGTAGCTCAGCTGGTTAGAGCATCTGACTGTTAATCAGAGGGTCGCTGGTTCGAGCCCAGCCTCAGGAGC
>JAQBOK010000081.1 GCA_028288085.1 Mucilaginibacter sp. | reverse complement strand
GCCAGGGTATAGTTGTAGCTTTTGCCTTTTTGCGGTTCGGGCGCTTTGCCAAAGCCCTTGATCTGGCTGATCAGCGAATTGTATTTCGGATCGGCATAGCGCATGGCTTCATACGAGGCCAGGTTGGCATAGCCATAAATGCGGCTCGCTACCGGCGGGGTGAATACATCATAGATGATCACCCGTGTCAGCTGTTCTTCATTTGAATGCAGTATCTCCGCTTCGTTTATAACCGGCTTGGCCTGCTGGCATGAGGTTAGGAGAGCGACTAAAAACAAAGCAGAAAATATTTTTAAATAATTCATATCAATATATTTCCTTAATTACCTAATCCGGCTCCATCTGCCTGGGCCCTTTGCACTGCATACTGTCCTACTTCGTTACCTGTAACAAGGCCAACATTGATATCGCTACGGGTGTGTATTGCACCATATAACCTTGAAAGCGCGGCTTGTTGGGCCATATCAGTAAATTTAGAGCCCCTGTCTGGCAGCAGATAAGTTAAAATCGTAGCAGCGGCCCCACTAAAATTAGAATGGCCTGAACTATACGATGGAAAGTTGGGTATGCCTGTCAAAGTCTTAATAGCGCTATTCATCTGTGTTGGCCGCGGATTGAAATAAAAATATTTAGTGTCCCAGCATACAATAGCGGCGTCCATCTCGGCCATGTTTAGCAGGGCAAAATTGCGCGCCCAGCGTACCTCGCTATAATTTTGTTTAACAAACTCGTCGGCTGCAATGGCATTCCAATGTCCTGGTGGCGTATAAGTTCCAATACCATCTGCCCAAAATGCAACCAAATCCTGGTTTGCACGGGTGGCATGCTGGCTGTAATACAATACTTCGTCATTTTCCTTTTTAAAGGCATCTGATTTGGTTGAATTTGGGGGTCCCGGTCTCAATGCAACTACGGTAAGTGTATCAAACAAAAATGGTTTCACTTTGGTAAACAAAGGCAGCATGGGTGGCCTTTTAGGATTTTCAAGGCTTATCCAGTATTGTTCGCCCTTTGCAGCAGTTTGAGTTTGTAGCTGTGCCCAATAAGCAGGCGTACCTATTGCGGCGCCAGCCTTATCGGTACGGGCACGCGCCGCAAACACATCGGCAACTTGTTTGCCCAATGATTCACCTGCATCCAATTCACCCCGCACATTGGCACCGGCCATTATACGATATACCTTTTGCTCAGCAGCTTTTTGTTCGATATAATCAATCTCCGTAGGAAAAAGCAACTTCATCATTTCGACAGCAGCGCCCGAAATAACAGCGTCTTCACTTGGATACGATGGCAGATCAGATTTTGGCACTAAGGCCTGTACAGTAGCGTCATTTTTATAAGGTGCAGGCCTGTTGTATTGCTTTTTAAAATGATAGGCTGCAATTAATGCATCGTACTCCGCGGCACTTACATAAGCGTAGGCGCGCGCAGAATAAGGCGGATTAGAAAAAGGAAATTGCGGATAAGCAAACGGATTTGCTGAGCTTGGGGCAGGATAAGTACCATCCAGGTTTTGGTATGGCGCTACATTATGTTTGGCAACCAGGTCCCGCATGATCTCGTTCCAGCGTAGTACAGCCCCGGCACTCCAATATTTGATTATTGCACGCTGGTCACTGGTAAGGCTCCGTTGATAGCCCTTGATCTCGTTCAAGTCTGCCACATAGGCCGGTGATGTAATCGCATCAGGTGCCGCTACAATAAATACGCTGGGATCTGTAATTAATACCGGTTTCCATGTATCTGCATTCAAATCAATATTTGCAGGAGATAGTGAGGGATACAGGCTGGTACGGTCTATTATATCTTTTTTACATGATGAGTAAAAAACTGAAGTCACCACAAGTAACAGGATGGCTATATTGTTATGTATATATTTTTTCATAGTTTTTAATTTTTATAGCTAACTTGATCTGCCTTTTTTGAAAGGCTGAATATGTATGTGATACCACCATGTACCATATTACTTTGGCCAACGTTTCTGCCTTTTACCACATAATCATCGCCGGCCGTGAATTCCAGGTTATAAAGAGATTTTAACCGATACCTTAAGTTTATCCCGGCGCTGGTCATATTCATCCGGTTGCTTGGGAAGGGCATATCATTTTTGCGTATATCAAAGCCCCCCAATGATGTGCTTATGTCTCCAACAAGCTCGGCAATAAAATATTTGCTGCGATAACCCGTACGAAGATTATAATCACTCATATTTGGCAATTCAACCTGGTTGCTGTAAATCAGTTGTGTGGTATAATAAGAAGTACGGTCAATGGTGATGTTGCTTCTTGTCATGTATGCGCCCGAGCCTGTAATAAAATATTTACCACGGTTATAATCAACAATTAACCGTCCGGTAAAATTTTTACTGTGACTACCAAGGGCAAGCGGATCAAAATCGGCCTCATAATTGGTTAACGGAATTGAGCCTGTTACACTGGCTAATAAAGAAAATGTATTTTTTCCTGATTTAAGTCTAAGTCCCCGCCATTTTAGATTCAAAGAAATGTCTTGTAATCCTTTTTGCCCTTCTAATGTACCGGCAGAGGCATTTGTTGTAACATAAGGCACATTAACCGTTGCAATAAGGTTATTTGTAATACCATAAGTAGCCATTACGCTATACATTTTGGTATTTAGTGTTCCAATATTGCCATTGCTCCTTTTAAAAGTACCCTCCCAATAGTTTGTCCAGTCAGACGTGCTGTACATCACCCCAGGGCATAGATAGTTTTTGGGGATCATAATGGCATCATTTTCAGCCTGCGCCGAGGCCTGCTGAACAGATGCCCAAAAGCAAATAATAATCACAAGGCATTTAAACAAATGCGTGTATAAACATTTCATCATATACGTGGTTAATTAATTAGTTAAAAGATTAAAATTCTGAGACCGGTATAGGAGATCAATAGATTTCCAGATACATTTCATGGCTATCCGGCAGGAGAAGCTATCGCTTGTCTATTCTATTCAGCAGGGTTCAATGCAAGGGCATATTATGCCGTTTGAAATCATTAAACTTAACAAAACTGCATTTGCGTCAAATAATATTTTTCGCGAATAAAGAATGGAATAAGTAAGGAAATAGCTTAGCAGGAAAAGTTTGGCGGTTTGCCGGGGGATTCAATATAAGGATCTGTCAAATGGCAGGAGAAGGTATTATCTACTTCTCTAATCAGTTTTGCCAACGGACTATAGTTACACTGTAGTACTTGATAAACATTATCATAACCCGAATCAGCTTTTTTCGATGATGAGGCTGCGCCTTTTTTACTTAAAGGCACATCATTCAAATTTTTGGCAACTATAACGTTGGCGTTTACCAGGTGAGTTTTAACATTGTTGGGCAAGCAAACCAGGTACATTGTGTCCCTTGTCATTTTGAGGCTAACATAATCATAATAAGCATTATTTAGCTGGATCTGGCCTTCAACATGCTCATATTCGGTCCAGTCCTGCATAGTAGGCATGTGAACCGGCACTTTTAATTCAAGAAGTTTAGCTGAGTTAAACTTATTATCATACATCTGTTTTACGATCTGAACATCAGACCGGTGGATGAAATAATTAAACACCAATGCATACCCACCCAAATTAAAAAGGTGAACTCCAAGGAGCAATATGGCAGCAAATTTTTTCAAAAAAGGTTTAATCAGCGTTTATAATCGGAGTGAAAATAAAAAACATTTATTGATTTTCAAAAAAACTTCGCTTTTTTTTGAATTAAACTTGATTGGGATGAATGTTTAAGTCAAATCAACCACTCCCATAATCAACTTATTAAATCGATCAGCTTAAAACAACTGCAACTGATTAGGGTGGTCCTTGCTTTTTTGCTTCGATGCGATCTCTCCGAAATTTGACAGGGTAACGCCCAGCAGCCTGATTCTCTTATTTTCGGGGCTTGTTGTCAAAAGCAACTTCTTAGCAGTTTCTTTTATAGTTTCAAGATCGCCGACTGGTTCTGTTGCAGAATAATTACGGGTGATCTGTTTAAAATCGCTGTATTTTATTTTCAGGGTGATGGTGCGACCTTTTAATTGATAATGCTGCAATCGGTTTGCAACTGTTTGCGAAATCTTATCCAGTTCGGCATTCATTTCATCTATCTCGGTAAGGTCATAGGCAAAGGTGTCCTCCGCTCCTATTGATTTTGTTTCCCGGTTGGGCTGCACTTCCCGGTCATCAATTCCCCTGGCTATCAGGTAATAGAAGCGGCCTGCTTTTCCAAAGTGCTTTACCATTTCATTTTCGGGTAGTCTTTTGAGGTCGGCACCGGTATGCAGGCCCATTTTTTTCATTTTATTTGCCGTTACTTTTCCAACGCCAAAAAACTTCTCAACCGCCAATTTTTCCATGAAAGATTCAATGGTTGAAGGCCCGATAAAGGTCAACCCATCTGGCTTATTGATATCAGATGCTATTTTAGCCACAAATTTATTAATGGAAATCCCTGCCGATGCGCTCAACTGCAACTCGTCTTTAATAGCTTGTTTGATCTGCTTCGCGATCTCAATAGCCGAACCTATATTTTGCTTATCCTCTGTAACATCCAAATACGCCTCATCCAGCGATAACGGCTCTATCAGATCAGTATACCGCCTGAATATTTCTCTTATTTTTTGGGACACTTCCTTATAAACTGCAAAGCGGGGGCGCACAAATATCACTTCCGGACAAAGCTGTAACGCTTTTTTTGATGGCATTGCAGAGCGAATCCCAAACTTACGCGCTTCGTAACTTGCCGTAGCAACCACACCGCCCCTTCCTTCCGGTAAACCGCCAACAGCAATTGGTTTACCCTGGTAATCCGGGTTATCACGTTGCTCAACAGACGCGTAAAAAGCATCCATATCAATGTGGATGATCTTGCGGTGAGGGCTTGCTGCGGGTTCCATGATTGCTTAAGCCGAAGATAATTAATCTTGCTGTTTCCAAAGCTTTCCTAACAAAAAATTACAGCCCTGCGTGTTCACGTTTTTTTCGTGAACATCGTGAACAAACATGAACATCTGATAATAAGACACTTATACTTGGGAATTTGCCCAAAACTTGCTATTAACGTTTCCGGAAGGTAAATACGAGGTAGCATTGGATACTTTGCTTGCGGTTTATTCCTTTTTAAAATAACTTTGAGTAAATAATATGCCCGCAAATAACATGAGCAAAAAACAGGGCCATACAGGTTTTCATTATATCTTAGGCCCTAACCTTGGCGTATGGCTACTGGTATTGGTGCACCTATTGATCTTATTTGCGCTGATTCTGCTATTTTCTTCCATTATCTCCAAAATGCAGAATTACTAATACAACGCTTAACCTTTACTTCAAAGGATTATATTCTCATCTCCAATCAAAGTCAACCTCTCTCCCATTCAATTTCCACTTCTCGGGCTGCGGGTTAGTCATCCAATCCAACGGCTCACCTATCGGTTGTACTTTGGCGGCGTTGGTAAAGCATTGTTTAATAAAGGCCTTTTGTTCTTCGCCTACAGCATTGGGCTGCGGTGATATAAATAATGGCGTACCGCTTTCTGCTATCAGCTGCATCCATTGCTTGTTTTTCGCCCATGGTATGTCCGTGGTGAGGCCCACACAGTCAGGGTCAACAGCATAGAAAGCGTTATGCTGCGGTATCCTGAAACCTAATGTATTTACACCCATTTTTCGCGTCCTGTCCCATTCTTTGCCGCTGGTATCATCACCTATGCGGTTCAGTTCAAACACACCTGCAGAAAGATGGCTCATCGTATTACAGCCTATGATATACATATCCCCCGCTGTTTCGCGAATGGAATGATATAAATGATTGATGATTTCGGCTGTTGTACGGCTGGTATCATTAAATTTCCAGCCGGATGGGGTTAGGGTATCCGTCATCTGGAAACCCCATTTAGCCATTATATCATAAGTGGTATAGTCATGCTTCACCATTTTATAACCCCATTTTTTATAGGTGATTATATTATACCTGATGCGCTCTAAATTTTCTTCAATGGTAGGGTCAAGTATTGGGCTTTTTGGATCATCGCGCCCCGGTATTGCGGGTAATAGCAAATTGCCTTTATCATCATGTTTGGCACATAACGGCCTGGTCCACAATCCCGGCCGCATACCCAGTTTCTCAATATCCGCGGCCATTTGGTGCATATCCTTAAACTTATCGTTGGGCTTAGAAAAATCATCCATAAAGCCCCCGTCGCCCGGCAATAGAGGCGAATAGGTTGCCCAACCTGCATCGATCACCGAAAAGGGGCGGTTATTGGTATCCGGCGCCAGGTCGGTCATTAATGCAGTTATTTCTTTGATCAGCTTTGCCGAGTTATTCCCGTAGGCAAAATACCAGTCGTTAATGCCATATACCGGTTGTTTGGGTAACCGGGGATTAGGGCACATCAGCTTACAAAACCGTTGCGTTGTAGAAAAAGGCGTTTCATTATCGGTGCTTTTTGTGGTGATAATATCGGCGGCATGTAACTGCCGGTTTCCCAACTGCACCCCAACCCCGCCAGATTGAGTGTCCATTGTCAATTCTATACTGTCATTCTTAACTGCCCACCAGCATATACTGTTACAACCTGTCTTCACACCAAAACAAGCCGACTGCCTATCATCATACAATATCACATACCAGGGGTTCTTAGAACCGGCGTCCGGCGCTTTCCACGCCAGGTCGCCGTATGATCGTTCCCAATGATCGCCCAAAACTTTGGTAGCGGTAGCTGTATCGTGTTTCCATTTTAAACGGACAGCGTTTAACTCCACCCCGGGCGAATGGACATATACAGACAAGGCATTAATGTTTTGCTTTAGATTAACTTGTATAGTATTATAAGTATAAGCCGAACTGCTGGATGGTTTAAGTCGAAACCATTCTTTACCTGATTGCGCCCAAACTTCATCCGGAGCATTCATAACCAGGATATTACCTTCTGCTAAAGAGGTTAACCTGCTAAATAATAAGGTAGAAGTTGTAATAGCGGATAGTTTTACAAAATGGCGTCTGTCCATAAATTTAAATTGGCAGAGGTGAAGTTAATAATTCAGATGAATTTATAGTAACTGGTTTGAATTTGTGAATATGAAGATATGCAAATCACATAGTCGACTTCCCCGCTTGTGCAGTGCCGGACGCCCCTCTGCAACGCGATGAGTAAAAAATAAAACTTTCTCTTTTACGGCTTGCCCTACAAGGGGATGATAAGCAAAACGATATCAGGTTGGGTTAAATCGCCCGCATTTAAATAATTATTTAATTAAGACATTACCGCTATATCTATCTTTTATTATATTGCGTTGGATAAGCTCGCCCCTAATAACTGTATCAGTCAGTATTGCTTACCGAT
>JAQBOK010000079.1 GCA_028288085.1 Mucilaginibacter sp. | reverse complement strand
AAAATGGTAATGTTAAAAGCATTGCAACAATATTATACCGCTACCAATGATGAACGGATAACCAAATTCATGACCAATTATTTTCATTATGAATTGCAGGCATTGAAAACCTGCCCCATCAATAAATGGAGTGATTGGGCCGAGTCACGCGGAACTGAAAACATCATGGTAGCCCAATGGCTTTATGAAAAAACAAAAGATAAAAAACTTTTAGAACTTGCCGACGTACTCAACCAACAATGCTACGCCTGGAGTAATTGGTTTGGTGGCCGCGATTGGGTGATCAATGCTGCAGCTAATCAAAACGATAAGGATTGGATGCACCGGCATGGCGTAAATGTTGCTATGGCGCTCAAAGCCCCTGCTTTGGAATTTCAGCGCACGCATGACAGTACTTATTTAACTTCCCTCAAAACCGGTTTTAATGATCTGATGACTTTGCACGGTTTACCAATGGGTGTTTTCTCTGCAGACGAAGATCTGCATGGCAACATGCCGACGCAAGGAACTGAAATGTGCGCTGTAGTAGAATCAATGTTCTCGCTTGAAGAAATAATCGGCATTACCGGCGATGTACATTATATGGACGCGTTAGAGCGTATAGCATTTAATGCCTTGCCAGCACAAACAACTGATGATTATAACAACAAGCAATATTTTCAAATGGCTAACCAGGTGGAGATCGCTAAGGGGGTATTTGATTTTTCGCTGCCATTTGGCCGCGAAATGAATAATGTACTGGGTATGCGCAGTGGCTATACTTGCTGCCTCGCAAATATGCACCAGGGCTGGACAAAATATGCCCAGCATCTTTGGTATAAAACGCAGGATAACGGGCTTGCCTCATTGATTTATGGACCAAATCATTTAACCACATCTGTTGGCAAAAGCAATGCGGAAATAGGCATTAATGAAATAACCGGCTACCCTTTCAATGATGAGATCACTTTTGAAGTATCGGCAAAAAAACAGGCACAATTTGAATGGAAGCTGAGAATCCCATCGTGGTGCATGAACGGGACAGTTACGCTTAATGGCAAGGAACTGCAAAGGGCAAAAGGCGGTCAATTTGTTCTTATCAGTAGGATCTGGAAAGATAAAGACAAACTGGTATTAAAACTGCCAATGCAGGTAAACACTTCCAATTGGGGACGTAATTCAAGATCCATTGAACGCGGGCCTTTGGTTTATGCATTAAAATTGGGAGAAAGATGGGAGAAGGGGAGTGATAAATATGAGGGTGACTATTTTAGTGTTTATCCAACCAGCAACTGGAATTATGGATTAACTGCACAAACCATAACTGATCCTGCAAAAAACCTGCAGGTTACTGTAAAACCGCTAAATGGAAAATTTGTGTGGAACCAACAGCATGCCCCCATTGAAATTATAGCCACCGCCAGGCAAATACCCAATTGGAAATTAGTCGACGGAGTGGCCTATCAACCCGTTAGCGACAGAGACGGGCAATATCGTGGCGCAGTAAGCGATACTGTACACAATATTACATTGATCCCCTACGGATTTACTAAAGTAAGAATTGTGGCATTCCCGGTAGTAAAATGATTAAAAAAGGCGTTAACTCAATGTAATTACTCTGCAATATTCTGCTGAGCAAGCCGAATCCCCAATATTATTCTGCAATTAAAATCATTAATTTATTAATGATTGCCCCAATCTATTGCCTTTTTTTTATTTAAAAGGCATTTCTGATAATTCCGAATGTTAAATATGGTAAAATCATTGCCATATTATTAATAACAATATAATTTTTAGTAAGTATTTTAACATAATTACAAAAATCAAAAAAAACAAAATACTTTTTAATTTTTTTTAATAAGTTCTTGTATTTATAAAATTATTTGCATTAGTTTGTTAACAACAAACATATATTTTGCTAATTGATGGATATTAAGAATAAAAGATTGAAAAGTTCCCAGTTAAAGAATATAATCATTAAGCAGCTTTATTTTGATAAAGCTCTTTCGTGCGCGGAACTAAGTGATCTGTTTAATAGAAGCATACCCGTCATATCAAAAACTGTTAACGAACTGGTTGTTGAAGGGATGGTAATGGAACAGGGGCATGCTCCTTCAAGCGGGGGGCGCAGGCCGCAAACCTATTCATTAAAACCAGATGCTATGTATATCCTGGCAATTGCAATGGACCAGCTCTCAACCAGGATACAACTTTTTGACCTGTTCAATCAACCCGTTGCAGAGCAATTAAATATTGGTATTGAATTACTGAACAATCCCGATGCATTATCATCTTTAGTCTGCCACATAAATAATTATATAACCTCTACCGGAACCGATACCGATAAAATTGCAGGTATGGGTATAGGTATGCCCGGCTTTGTTAACGTTAACCTGGGTATCAATTATACTTATCTCGACTCTGGCGATCAAACACTTACTGAATATCTAACACAGGCAACCGGCATCTCCGCTTATATTGATAATGATTCGAGCCTGATAGCGCTTGCAGAGCAAAAATTTGGCCTTACCAAATCGCAAGATAGTGTAATGGTGATCAACCTGGGTTGGGGCATAGGACTGGGAATGATAGTTGGCGGCGAGATATTCAGAGGACACAATGGCTTCGCAGGTGAATTTAGCCACATCCCTATTTTAGAAGAAGGCGCCTTATGCGTATGTGGCAAACAGGGCTGTTTAGAAGCCGAAGCCTCTATGCTGGTGGTAGCAAAAAAAGCCAAACAAGGCATTATACAGGGCCGGCTTTCTACCCTGCAAATAATGCAGGATGAACCACCGGAAAAAATGGGCGACGCTATTATGGATGCAGCCTGTAGTGGCGACCAGTTTGCAATCGACCTGCTTTCAGAAGCAGGACAAAAAATAGGCAAAGCACTAGCCATACTCATCCATATCATGAACCCCGAAACCATTATCCTAATTGGCAGGGGGGCAAAAGTTGGTAAGATCCTCCTGGCACCTATACAACAGGCCCTTAATAAATACTGCATACCCCGCCTTGCGGCCAATACCAGCCTGGTGATATCCGAATTAGGCTTTGATAGCGAAATCATCGGGGCCGCTGTACTGGTTATGGAAAATTTTGACCGAGAGATAAAGAATCAAATATTTACCCAAAAACAAACAATTATGGAAAAATGACCCAACTAAAGAACAGCTTAAAAGAACTCAACTTAAAAAACTATTAAACTAATTACAATTTCAAATGAAAAAATTATTACCAATCATCTTATTGTTACCATGCGTTTCAATGGGGGCCAATGCCATCCCTAAAACAAACCGTATGGCCAATATCACAACAGTCGCCACCATACGGCACATAAGTGATGTAAAATCACACTCAGTTAATCTTAAGGAAGTCTTTACCTTAAAAGGTTTTGTACGCGATGCAACTGGCCAGCCGCTTATCGGCGTTAATATAGGCGTCAAAGGCACTTCCACAGGTGTCCAAACCGATGTAAACGGGAAGTTTAGCATTTCAGCAAATGCTGGCGATATATTAGTATTTACTTATATTGGTTATGTTAAAAAAGAAGTAACAATAGCCTCTGATACCCAACTAACAATTCAACTTGATGAAGATTCAAAACAACTAAGTGAAGTTGTAGTTACCGCATTAGGTATTAAGAGAGACCGTAAAGCTATAGGTTACTCAGTTACCGAGGTAAAAGGAAGTGAACTGACTACAGCAAGGGAAACAAACTTTGCTAACGAGTTGGTAGGTAAGGTTGCAGGTGTGAATGTAAGTTCAGTATCAGGTGGCCCGGCTTCATCAGTAAATATAAACATTCGTGGTGCTGCAAGTTTATCAGGTTATAACCAGCCTTTATATGTAATAAATGGTATCCCGATGAACAACATTGATAATACACAGATCGCAGGTCTGTCTATGAACAGTGGTGGACAGTATACCAACTCCCCCGATCAGGGCGATGGTATTGGGAATTTAAATCCCGACGACATCGAAACTATCTCAGTACTTAAAGGCGCTGCAGCAGCAGCACTGTATGGTTCACGTGCAAAATATGGTGTGATCTTGATCACCACAAAAAGTGGAAGCAGCAAAGGCACAGTAGAATTCAGCTCAAACTATGAAGGCGAAAAAGTAATTAACCCTACTGATTTTCAATACGTTTACGGAAACGGCGGACAAGGTTTAGCGCCTAACTCTGCATTATCAGCATTTAATAGTGGTAATGCCAGTTGGGGTGCTAAGCTCGATGGCTCGTCTGTAGTACAGTTTGATGGCACTTCGCGGCCTTACATTGCACAGAAAAATAACTTTGATGAGTTTTACCGTACAGGAAGCACTTTTACAAATAGCGTTTCCTTTAGCAAGGCATATGATCTGGCTGCCATACGTTTATCAGCCAGCGACTTGCATAATGATGCGATCACTCCAAATTCAGGTTACAATAGGAAAAGCTTCAACCTGTCAGGAAATTTTAGCCCGATAAAAAGGTTAACCATTGATGCTCACCTTAACTATGTAACTGATGATGCTAAAAACAGGCCTGTTTTAGGTGATGGTGCAGCCAACTCCAACTTCCAGTTAATGTTTTTACCAACCAGTTTGGATGTAAATACACTCAGTCCTAAAACCGGTGGTACCAACGCGGCGGGGAATGAACTACAATTCACAAACAATAATTATGCGACCAACCCATGGTTTGCCGCTGATAAATTTGTTAACAATAGCAGCCGTAATCGTATGATCGGATCAGCAAGCGCACGCTATACTTTTGATAATGGTTTGTTTGCACAGATTCGTATAGGCCAGGATTATTATACCGAGCGCTATACCACTATAGTACCTAACGGAGCCGGGTATTATACTCAAGCTTTCCAAAACCTGGGCGAAACTTATGCAACAGTTTCAGAATTAAATACTGATTTCCTGGTTGGTAAGGCTTTTAAAGTAACTCATGATCTTACTATTACTCCAAATGTGGGTGGTAACCTTGAAAAATCGAGCGTCGAATCAACTACCGAATCTGGCGTCGGCTTTGTAATACCTTATGTTTATACCATAGCAAACACAGCCTC
>JAQBOK010000033.1 GCA_028288085.1 Mucilaginibacter sp. | reverse complement strand
GCCATATAAGGATCAATCTTTGATTTGATATCGCCCGGCAAAAAACCAATATCCTTGTTACTCAGCGGAACGATAGGTCTCGTTACATATATCTGCCGATAGTATTTACGTTGCTCCAATGCCCCGGCAAGTGCCAGTAAGGTTTTACCTGTACCTGCATTTCCCTGTATGGTAACCAGTTTAATATTGGGATGCAATAAAGCATGTATAGCAAAGGCCTGTTCCAGATTTTTTGGCTGAATATTGAATATCGGTTGTTCTGTTATTTTTTCCAAAAAACCGGTTTGATTATTATAAAAGCCAGAGGCTGAAGATTTTTTTCCGTTAAGTATATAAAAGTGATTGTGTAAGTTAGGAAGAATATCCAAAACATCGCCTTTTACAATCCCATGCTTGTTTAGCAGGTTTATCATACTTTCAGGCACATTATTCAATATAGTTTCGCCCGTATAAAGTGTCTCCAGATTTTTAACCTTACCGGTTTCATAATCCTCCGCATAAATGCTTAGTGCTTTTGCTTTTAAACGAAGACAAATATCTTTTGATACCAGGATAATTTTCTTTTCAGGATATTCTTCTTGCAAGCCTAAAGCAGCATTTAATATGCGATGATCTATCTTATCGCTTCCAAAAACAGTCTCTGCATTAGCTGAGGCGGTTTTCTTATCCATCACTACTTTAAAACTACCCTTATCCTTGCCTTTTAAAGGAACCCAATCATTCAACAAATTAACACGTGAAATATCATCCATTAACCTGATAAAGCTGCGTGCCTCGAAATTCCGGGTATCGTTACCGCTTTTCATATTATCCAGTTCTTCTAAAACCTGGATGGGCAGGGCTACATCATGTTCCTGGAAATTTTCGAAGGCATTATGGTCGTACAGAATAACCGAAGTATCTAATACAAATATCTTTTCTCTCCCCTTAGCTTTATTAACAGACATAGGGGCTAAATTAGGGATTTTGTTGGAAAAAAGCCGCCTCTAAATCTCCCCGGTAGTGGAGACTTTTAAAGCCCTACCTACCGGGGAAGGTTGGGAGGGGCCTAAAAGCGAAAACGGAAGACCACTCTTTCGAATGACTTCCGTTCCCAACTCCTGTTTGACCGTGGTCAATCAGAAGCACCAAGTTTTGTGTAAATTGATCGATCAGGTTTCTGTTCTTTGTTTTTGCAAACGCAGTGTTTCTTTCCGTGATCATTGTTCCTTTTGCTTTACTCCGTAAAATATCGCATCATTCACAATACCTTTTTCTGCTTCGTTCGTTTTCAAAGGCTCGCGCCTTTTTGGTTTCTCGTTGCTTCAATAACACTCAGTTGGTGAGCTTTCGCTCTGTCTCTTTGTGTTACTCAGGGACTTCCGGTGTTCTTTAGCTCTTCCGAAGATTCGCCCGATTCACTTTCTGTTTTCCTGTAAGGCTATCAAAGTACGTCGTTCTTGATGTTATCTAAGGTAGTATTGTAATGAATACATGTCAAGTATTTTTTTTATTTTTTATAAACAGTTTCTTAACACATAATTGATCGGTTTTAAACAATTCCGATTGCCGTATTTTGGTGATAATAAAAGGTTTATAGTAATTTATATATACATTTATTAACAATAGGGTTATTCACAAATAACTCAAAAAAACATAGGAAAGGCTCGATACAAAATGCGTATAAATCAAAATCTTATAAAAGTTCCTGCTCAAAAGGTGTGCAAAATCGCTTCAAAGTTTCAGGTAAATGGCTGTGTCCCCACCATTATTTTTGAGGTATATGTTTTTTTATTTTGATAATCACCCGCTTTGATACCGGGGTATTGCTTCCCACCGCCACGCTACCAATTGGTACCAGCACATTGGTTTCGGGATAATAAGTAGCGGTGTTTCGTTCGGGTATATTATAAGGAACGATCACAAACAACCTGGCCGCACGTTCTATGCCGTCATGATAATTAAAAAGGTCAACATTGTCACCTGCTTTAAACCCTGCATTTTGCATATCCTTTTCGTTCATAAAAATAATCCGGCGTTCATTATGGACACCCCTGTAACGGTCTTCAAGTCCATAGATGGTTGTATTAAACTGGTCGTGACTGCGGATGGATGCCATCATATATTCGTCATCGGCTAGTTTGTTATCAGGAAGCTCCGAAACTGAGAAAGCGGCTTTGTCACCGTATTTGTCTGTCTTGAATTTCCCATAGCGCGGCCCATTCGGCAGATAAAATCCTCCCGGCTTGCGAATCATAGTATTATAATCATCAAATCCCGGTATAACCTTCGCAATTACATCACGGATATGATCATAGTTGGACTCATATAAGGCCCAATCTACAACAGTACGATCTTTTAAAGTGGTTTTAGCTAATCGGCAAACTATCTGTGTTTCGCTTAAAAACTGGTCAGATATAGGTTTCAAAACCCCTTTAGACTGTTGCACTACTCCCATCGAGTTTTCACAGCTTACAATCTGTTCAATTCCATTAATAATATCCTTATCACTTCGTGCATAGCAAGGCAAAATAAGCGCCTCCTTACCGTGCACTAAATGGCTGCGGTTGAGCTTGGTAGATACATGTACAGTCATATCCATTTTTCTTATGGCATCTGCTGTATAATTGGTATCGGGCGTTGCCGAAAGGAAATTACCACCCATGGCAAAGAAAAATTTCATTTTCCCCTTATGCATGGCCTTTATGGTTTCAACTGTATCTAAGCCTTTCTCTTTGGGTGGATCGAAACCGAAAACTTCTTTCAATTTCTTCGCTTCAGCATCATTTAGTTTTTCCCATATTAGCATGGTGCGGTTTCCCTGCACATTGCTGTGACCGCGTACCGGGCATAAACCTGCGCCCGGCTTTCCGATGCTACCTTTTAATAAAACAAAATTGGCAATCTCTTTGATGGTATCAACGCCATTCAAATGTTGCGTAATGCCCATAGCCCAGCACACAATGATCTTGTTTTTATGCTTAAGCATCTCTGCCGCTTCCTGCACCTGTTCAACGGGAACGCCAGCAGCTTCGCACAGTTTATTCACATCCTGCTTTTCCAGATGTTTAACCAGCTCGTGATATCCAACAGTATTACCCTTTATAAATTCCTGGTCAAATATCGTCCCGGGCTTTTCTTTTTCGGCATCCAGAAGCAGTTTTTCAATAGCTTTCAGTAATGCCATATCGCCATTTATATTAACCTGAAGATAAATATCTGCAAGCTTAACACCAATACCCAAAAAACCTTTTACAGTTTGCGGGTCTTTAAAAGCAGTTAGCCCGGCCTCGTGCAAAGGGTTAATGGCAATTATTTTCGCCCCGTTTTTTTTCGCTTTTTCAAGAGCTGTAAGCATACGAGGATGATTTGTACCGGGATTTTGTCCCATAATAATGATCACATCCGTATCATAAAAATCATTCAAAGTCACCGTCCCCTTGCCTATCCCAATTACTTCGGTAAGGGCGGTTCCGCTTG
This sequence comes from Mucilaginibacter sp., assembly GCA_028288085.1. Classification (GTDB taxonomy): domain Bacteria; phylum Bacteroidota; class Bacteroidia; order Sphingobacteriales; family Sphingobacteriaceae; genus Mucilaginibacter. The sequence continues at coordinate 11,910 of JAQBOK010000033.1, read as the reverse complement.
ATTCATGACACATGTTAGAGCAGTCGGGCATGTTATTGGTACCGTATTCGCGTACAAAAAGCTGGTACATAAAAGAGGCTTCGTTACTAGTTCGCCCCGAGGTATAAAACGCTGCTTCATCTGGAGAAGCCAGACTATTCAACTTATCACCTATTTTTTTAAAGGCCTCATCCCAACTAATTGGCTGGTAATGCGTGCCGCCTTCAGGTAGGTACACTGGTTGGGCAATCCTTCCCTTTTTGCCTATTTCATAATCATTCAGTTTTGCCAGTTCATCAACAGGATTTTGGGCGAAAAATTCGCCTGTCAATTTTTTGGTAGTCGCTTCTTCCGCCAATGCTTTGGCACCATTCTCGCAATATTCCGCAATTGGTGAGCGATCGTCATCCGGATCGGGCCAGGCACAACTCGAACAATCAAACCCACCTTTTTGGTTCATTTTAAGTAACGCACCCATACCACGCAAAGGCCCTGTTTCATGCATCACATCTTTAAATGCCTCATAAACTGCCGGTATTCCCGCTGCCCAATCTTTTGGCTCTGTTACTTTAAGATCAAGTAATTTCTCCGGGTTTTCGGCAGCAGGCTGATTTGTTTTCCTGCTCATCTCATTTTTCGGCTAAAGGGTTTGGATAATTATCGCCCTGGTCCTCACTTACATTATCAAGGCAGGTAAAATCTTTTTCTACCAATAAATGCAGGTTTCCTTCTGTACCTTCAAAACCAACACGATCGGTGTTATTTAATTCGTCGATCATTCTTCCGGGTAGTTGCAGGCAGATCACATTATCGTTAAAAAATGCTGACATATCTTTCTCTGCCGTTTTTTGTAGAACATAGATCAGTGCCCGATTACCAAAATCGGTTTTATCCTCCAAATACCCCTCCTGCAATAATCGGTACATATCACTTTTGGTTAGCCTAAACCTTAACGAATTGCCCTTAATACGTATCTTCATATTTTGATAATAATATGCGTTGTGATTGTGTATAAATATTAAAACGGCGGTTGCGTAAAAATCCAACAAGTGTAATATTAAATTCTTCGGCCAGTTGTACAGCCAGGCTTGACGGTGCCCCAACGGCAGCTATAACATTAATACCCGCCATTGCGGCTTTTTGCACCAACTCAAAACTTGCCCTGCCGCTCAATAATAATATATGCTGATTTAAAGGCAGCATACTTTGATTCAAACCAGCGCCAATCAATTTATCCAAAGCATTATGCCTGCCCACATCTTCCCTCACCAGCAACAATTCACCCAAAGAATTAAACAAAGCCGAAGCATGCAATCCGCCTGTATCAGCAAATATTTCCTGGTGCTTCTGAAGTATAGATGGTAACTTATAAAGTATCTCGCAGTTGATTTGATTTTCAATACACTTATTATTATTGTCAAATTCGCTCACTGTTCTAATGGCACTAATTGACGCCTTACCGCAGACACCACAACTTGAGGTAGTATAAAAATTACGCTCTGCATTGTTCAAATTTGGAACAACACCGTCATTCAAGCTTATCAGAATTATGTTCTCCTTATTTTCACTGCAAGTAATAAAAGAATGTTCAATCAAATTAGCATCTGATTGTTGTTTAATTATACCTTCGGTAAAAAGGAAACCCAGCGCCAGTTCATCATCATTACCCGGGGTGCGCATAGTAACTGAAACATTTTGAACTTTCCGTTGATCAGCGGGGCCATATTCCAGTCGTATTTCAAGCGGTTCCTCAATAGCAAGCGCATCAGTGGTCTTGATGTTTTCTTCATCAGTTACCTTGATAACCGGTAGGCGTGTAATGGCTTTTGCAGGCATACTCAAATATACAATGAATTTAATTTACCGTTCAATTATCAAAACGCTATAAACGGCGAAAAGTTTAAACAAAAACGGCTTCCCTTAGTAAGAGGAAGCCGTTAGTTTGTGCAATGGGTATGAACCCATTACTATGAAAATTTCAATTTATATAATTTTACTATCAACCAATACCTGGTTCATGTTGCGTACAGCATCCGCGCTTTTATTGAATTCTGCCTGCTCTGTATCACTCAGTTTAAAGTTAACGATCTTTTCCCAGCCGCCTTTACCTAATATAACAGGTACAACAAGTGAAATGTCTTTTTGACCATACTCACCATCTAAAGCAACTCCGCAACTGATCAATTTTTTCTCGTCACGAACAATACTTTCAACCATAGCAGCAGTGCCCGCACCCGGCGCATACCAAGCTGATGTACCGATCAGTTTAGTTAATGTAGCGCCACCTACCATAGTAGCTGCAACCACTTTTTCCTGCTGTTCTTTGCTCAATAACTGGGTTACAGGGATACTGTTCCAGGTGGCATGATTGATCAAAGGGATCATAGTGGTATCACCATGCCCGCCAATTACAACTGCATTCAAATCAGCAGGAGAACAACCCAGTTCCTGGCTCAGATAATATTTAAACCTTGATGAATCTAAAGCCCCACCCATTCCTATAATACGATTTTTAGGTACACCAGATGTTTTTAAGGTGAGGTAATTCATTGTATCCATCGGGTTGGATACTACGATAATTATAGTATTAGGAGAATATTTTAAAATATTTTCGGTAACACTTTTCACAATGCCCGCATTAGTTCCTATCAGTTCCTCGCGGGTCATACCGGGTTTACGGGGTAAACCTGAAGTAATTACCACAACTTCTGAACCGGCAGTAGCTGCATAATCATTGGTTACACCCTTGATCTTGGTATCAAAACCCATCAATGCTGATGTTTGCATCATATCGATCGCCTTTCCTTCGGCAAAACCTTCCCTGATGTCTAATAAAATAAGCTCTTCGGCTAATTCTTTTCTTGCGATGTTATCCGCACAAGTAGCGCCAACAGCCCCGGCGCCAACAACTGTTATTTTCATGATGTATATTAATTTGTAGAAAGAAACATTTAAATAGGAATCAGTAGTTTATAGATAATGACTGCTGAAAATCTGAGGCAATTTTAAGAAAAATTTATAAGAGCGCTTTAATTAATTAAAAATATAACAACCTGTTTACAATGTTTGGAATTTTACAATTTTCATTTTTTAACCGGGCTAATTGGCGTAATTTTTACCAAATTGTTAAAAAAAATCACACATGCCAATAAAAAAGGCATAACGCGCCCAAAATACGTGGTTCGGGTTTGTTATTTGAGGTTTTTTTATGAAAAAATGGATAAATTTTTGCATTAAGTGGGGTTTATGGCAAATTTTATTCATTTAGACAGATATAATAGCTGTTTTTAAAAATATTTTTAATTTTTTCTAACAATTATAATGAAATTTGTAAAATATATTTAAATTCGCCTTGATAATCGAACTTAACATTATTAAACTAATATTGATCCCAATTCCAAAAACAACTAAACAATGGCAAAACTAGAGTACATTTGGCTTGATGGCTACAAACCAACACAAAGCCTTCGCAGCAAAACAAAAATTGAAGGTGATTTCAGCGGTAAATTAGAAGATTGTCCTAATTGGAGCTTTGATGGTTCTTCAACCGAGCAAGCACCAGGTGGATCTTCTGATTGCGTTTTGAAGCCTGTTTTTATTTGCCCTGATCCCCAGAGAAAAGATGGTTATTTAGTAATGTGCGAAGTGCTTGATTCTACAGGCGCTCCTCATGAATCAAATGGCCGTGCTTTGATCGAAGATGATGACAATGATTTTTGGTTTGGTTTTGAACAAGAATATTTCCTTTGGGATACTGAAACTGATAAGCCTTTAGGTTTCCCTATAAATGGTTACCCTGCGCCACAAGGCCCATACTATTGTTCTGTTGGTGCTAAAAATGCTTATGGAAGAGAAATAGTTGAAGAGCATTTAGACGTTTGCCTTGAAGCTGGGCTGAATGTTGAAGGTATAAATGCAGAAGTTGCTGCCGGTCAATGGGAATTCCAGATATTTGCCAAAGGCGCTAGAGAAGCCGGAGACCAAATATGGGTTGCCCGCTATTTGTTAGAAAGAATTGGCGAAAGCTATGACGTTTCTATCAACTGGCATTGCAAACCGCTAGGTGCTTTAGACTGGAACGGTTCTGGTATGCACGCTAACTTCTCAAATAATACTTTAAGAACTTGCGGAAGCAAAGATACTTATGATAAAATTTGCGAAGCTTTCCGTCCGGTTGTAAAAGAACATATTGCTGTTTATGGTGCTGATAACCACTTACGTTTAACGGGCAAGCACGAAACAGCTTCGATACATGATTACAGCTATGGTGTGTCAGACCGTGGTGCTTCAATCCGTATACCTTTATATACAGTACAAAAAGGCTGGAAAGGCTATTTGGAAGATCGTCGTCCTAACTCGGCTGCTGATCCATACAAAGTTGCTGCACGTATCATTAAGACTGTAAAATCAGTAAAAGTATAATTAATTACCCCCTAATTAATTTAAGATTGCCTCACAGAATTTTTCTGTGGGGTTTTTTATTTTATGTACTTGCCGGTTTTAATCCATTGCAGGTTTGTAATGGGCAAATTGTATAAATAAGTCCAGCATTTAACCCGGCCACACTCAGTTTCCACTTCAACCAGCACCCTTATAAATTCATTAGGTTGTGGTTGATCTTCACCGAATCCTTCGTAACTATCTACCACTGTTAGTACTTTTTCAGGGTCATCAATTTGAAGGATATACCCGTCAACATATTCATCATATCCACTGGATAATATCGCTCCCGGATACTCCCCTATGTCATACAGTTTACCTTTTAGTTTTCCGGATGAGTGGTGCCTGCTGTTATTCTTCAAATAAATACCATATTTATTATCATTGTTTAGTAAGGTGCCATAAATAAAAAGCAGGTTAGTCATTTAATACTAATGATTAATTTTTGATTGCTTAAATTTAACCTTTAGGGTTCAAAAACTAAACACTATCATCATTCAATAAATCAGTCATTATCCCTAACTTGGCTTGATTTTTTTCGTATCAGTTATTATGGATAAACAACAGATCATCTCCTACCTAAAGGAAAAAGGCATTGATAAAATAAAATTTGCATTTGCAGATATTGATGGCGTTTTAAGAGGCAAGGTGATTCATCATAAAAAATTTATAGATGGGCTAGAAAGCGGCTATGGTTTTTGTGATGTGGTTTTTGGCTGGGACAGCAGCGATGTATGCAATGAAAACATAAAGATAACAGGCTGGCAAACAGGCTATCCTGATCAGCCATGCCGTATTGATCTGTCAACTTTTCGCACAGTTCCATGGCAGGATAATATCCCCTTCTTTTTAGCCGATTTTAGCAAAGCTGATGGTAATGATCTGCCTGCCTGCCCCAGAAGCTTATTAAAACGAATCGCGAAAGAATGTGAAGAGATGGGTTTTCATCCCGAGTTTGCCCAGGAGTTTGAATGGTTCAACTTTAGGGAAACGCCCCAAACTTTACAGGAAAAGAGCTTTACAAAATTGGAGCCCTTAACCCCCGGCATGTTTGGGTATTCCATACTGCGTACATCAGAAAACAGCGAATTTTATTATGATCTGTTTAATTTATTGATGCAGTTTAACATACCATTAGAGGGTTTACATACAGAAACAGGGCCAGGTGTATATGAAGCAGCTATATTACACGATCACGTTTTAGAGGCTGCAGACAGGGCTGTGCTACTGAAAACAGCTGTAAAAGAAATTGCCAACAAACATGGCATCATGGCAACTTTTATGGCAAAATGGAACGAGACCCTGCCTGGATGTGGTGGGCACGTACATCAAAGCTTGTGGAATAAAAACAAGTCGGAAAATTTATTTTATGACGCAAATGATGCCAATAAGATGAGTGATTTGCACAAACATTACCTTGCCGGGCAATTATATTGTCTGCCTCATATATTGCCAATGTACGCCCCTACCATTAATAGCTATAAACGTTTGGTTGAAGGTGCGTGGGCGCCAACAACCATTACCTGGGCAGTTGAAAACAGGACAACCGCGTTCCGCGTATTAAATTCTTCTCCGGAATACACCAGGCTGGAGACCAGGATACCGGGTGCAGATACAAATCCATATTTGGCAATGTCAGCTGCTCTGGCTTCGGGTTTATATGGAATTAAAAACAAGCTGCCATTAAATATTCCCGCTACATCGGGCAATGGATACCTCGACAATAAGAATGGAAAAATATCTTCAAACCTTTTCGATGCTGCAACAATTATGAAAAACTCACCTGTTTCCAGGGAACTATTTAGTGAGGGTTTTGTTGAGCATTATACCCAAACGCGTTTATGGGAATGCAAACAATTTGCCAAAAGTGTTACCGACTGGGAATTGAAGAGATATTTTGAGATAATATAATGAACTACTCTTTTATACTAAAAAAAGCCTGGGAAGGCTATGATAATTCAAAAACCATTCGTGAAATAGAAGATATAAGTGCAATGGTTTCCACCAATCACGTGTTCAAAATAACATTTGATGATGAAGATATTGTTATTGCGAAACTATCCTATTTCGGAAAATACGAATATTTCAAAGAAGACCACCGCATTATACATAGTTTGTGTAATAACCTGTTGTATCCATTCGAAAATGTTCTGTCAAAATCATTGTTAAAAAACAACCGCGTTTATATTTACAGATACAAACAGGGAAAAACAGATGCATGGGTGGTGTTTTACAATCCTACACGCATCGCCGAGCGCATGCCCCGTCGCTTGGATGAACAACATATCTGTAAGCTTGGTCAGCAAGTAGGCAAATTTCACAAAGCATGCTCAAGAGTTAAAAATGTACTTCCTAAATCTTCTAAAACGCTGCGTACTGATATTTATGCACTATTGCAGCAGCTTGAAAAAAACGAAAAGCAATTTGGCACCGCCATGCAGGTGGATTTTCTGAAGCATCATTGCGACTTGTTCCTGAAAAACCGCTCAAAATATAATATGAGCTCATTTGAGATCATACCGGTGTTCATCGACTGGAACATCGGCAATTTCTCCGTTAATAATAAAATGGAGCTTTATTCGAGGTGGGATTATGATTGGTTCAGGATGAGTTACAGAGTGCTTGATTTTTATTTCTTCAGCCGGGTGGTGTCTGATGTTGGCGACCGTACCGTATTCAGCTATGGTATCAATACCCTGATGGAAGATAGATTTATCCTCTTTTTGAGTGAATACCATAAGGTTAATCCGTTAACTGCTAACGAGATCCGTTTCATGAAGGAAGCATACCGCTTTTTTATATTAAATTACGTGATCAAGGACGGGAAATATTTCTTTAACGAGCAATATGCTAAAAAACTTCAGGCAGAGGCTTTTGATATTTATTTACCGTCAGTTGACAGGGATTTTGATGCCGAAAAGATAATTGACGCATTAAAACTTGAAAACAAATCAATACTTTATTAACCCATTGCAGATGAATCGGATAGATAATTTTAAATCCATAATTGATCGATACAAAGTGGTTTTTTTTGACGCCTTTGGGGTTATTAAAAACTACTCGGGATTGGTGCCTGGCATCGAAAAAACCTTTAATTATCTTGAAAGCGAAAAAAAGGAATATTACATCGTTACTAATGACGCTTCCCGTAGTCCGGTTCAATTAGCTGAATCCTATCATAAAATGGGTTTAACAGCGATAACTCACGATCGTATTGTTTCATCAGGAATGCTCACTAAGGAGTACCTGGACCTTAAAGTGCAGGATGGTATAGTGGCCTACCTAGGCACACCAAATTCAGCACACTATATTGAAAGTTCGGGCCTGCAAACATTACCTATGAGTGCGGTGAACGAAAGTAATATGGATAAAGTAAGTGCATTGATATTTTTAGACGACGAGGGCTTTGACTGGTGCGAAGATCTGAATAAAACGGTGAATTTGCTTAGAAAAAGGACAATCCCCGCTATTGTAGCTAACACCGACCGGGCTTATCCCCTTTCGGCCAGCAATGTATCTATTGCTATCGGCGGTATAGCAGCTATGGTTGAGAGTGTGGTAGGCAAGCAATTTATAAGGTTTGGCAAACCCGATTCACAAATGTTCATGTTCGCTTATGACCTGATACGGGAATACAGACAGATCAGTAAAAGTGATATTGTAATGGTTGGTGATACCTTGAATACTGATATCCTGGGCGGGAATAAATTTGGCCTTGATACCGTACTGGTATTAACAGGCAATACATTGGCTAAGGATGTAGAAACAAGAATAACTTCAACCGGAATAATGCCTACCTATATTTGCGATTCAGCCGTGGTAGATCTTGGCGAATTGGGTTTCTGATGGTTTCACCGTTTTGATACGGACCAAATAATATTAATATTCGGTATAATTAGTAATGTATTTATTACATTTTTTGTCAACTTAGCATTTTCGGGAATTTGGCCAACCCGGATATCATCAAATGTTATGAGAATTGAAAAACTGTCAATTGTATCGCCTTATCTATATCATCACTTATACGATATACACTGGATTATTTTCTTTCTAATAATAAAAACCAAATTTTATAAAACAGCAGAAATATGAATTTTAGGAATTTATCTTTGGGGGTGTTATCAAGTTGCATTGCCTTGCTGGGAGCCTGCAAACAATCAACAAATAAAACAACTACAACTACTATAATGAAGGACAGTATTACCTATGGTCAGTTTCCGGCTGATTCGGCATTTGAAAAAATAATTGATGGCAAACAAACTCATTTATATAAACTAAAAAACAAAAACGGGATGCAGGCCGCCATTACTAATTTTGGCGGGCGTTTGGTAAGCCTGCTGGTACCCGACAGTAGCGGTAAAATGATTGATGTAGCAGTAGGAATTGGCAGTGTGGATGGCTATATTAAATCCACGGAACGCTATTACGGAGCGACTATTGGAAGATACGGAAACCGGATAGCAAAGGGGCATTTTACTTTGGAGGGCAAACAGTATACATTATTTATTAATAATAAACCCAATACCCTGCATGGCGGCAAAAAAGGTTATGAGGATGTGGTTTGGGATGCAAAAAAGATAAACGATAATACACTTGAACTAACTTATCTTTCTAAAGACATGGAAGAAGGTTTTCCAGGAAATTTGAGTATTAAAGTAATTTATTCCTTGACTGACGACAATGCATTTAAGGCAAGTTATGAAGCTACTACCGATAAAACAACCGTAGTAAATCTGACTAATCACGCCTATTTCAACCTGAATGGTGAAGGCAGTGGTACAATATTAAACCATATTGTACAGTTTGATGCCGATAACTATACCCCGGTTGATTCTACATTGATACCGACAGGGAAAATTGAACCTGTTAAAGGCACCCCTTTCGATTTTACAAAAGCCTCCACCATTGGAGCGCGAATCAATGACAACAATGAGCAGTTAAAAAATGGTAAAGGCTATGATCATAATTTTGTATTAAATAAGCATGATGTTACCAGGCCAATTGCCACGGTTAAAGGTGATAAAACTGGTATAGTAATGGAGATTTACACAGAGGAGCCCGGTTTGCAATTTTACAGCGGCAATTTTATGCAGGCAAAAAACATTATGAAATATGGCGAAAAGGATGATTACCGCACTGCATTTGCAATGGAAACACAGCATTTCCCAGATTCACCAAATCAGCCTGCTTTTCCATCAACAGTGCTTAAACCCGGTCAGACCTATAGAACGCAATCGATTTATAAATTTAAATCCAAGTAGCTACACAACACATTGACTATATACCAGTTACGTTATATATTTATCCTGTTAATGATTAATTAACAGGATTTTTTCTGCAATAAAACGACAATTAAAAAACAATCTGCTAACTTGAAATATTTACTTTTACAATTCATAACATAATTACTTTGTTAATAGACAACCACGGCAGAAAAATAAATTATTTGCGCCTCGCAGTAACCGACCGGTGTAACCTGCGGTGTTTCTATTGTATGCCCGAAGACGGTTTGAATTGGCTTTCGCGAAAGGAACTAATGACTTACGAAGAAATGCTTCAAAGCTGTACCCTGCTGGTTAAAATGGGCATCGAGAAAATACGCATTACCGGTGGTGAGCCATTTGTGCGGAAGGATATCATGCAATTGCTTACCGGATTATCTGAACTGCCCGGTTTAAAAGAATTAACAATAACTACAAATGGTGTGTTAACTGCTCCCTTTGTACCCGAATTGAAGAAAATTGGTGTTAGCTCAGTTAATTTAAGCCTGGATACCCTTGATGCCAACCGCTTTTTCACCATAACCAAACGTGATGAATTTGGGAAAGTGGTGGGAACAATGGAAGAACTGTTAAAGCATGGTATTGAAGTAAAAATAAACGCGGTGGTAATGGATGGTAAAAATACGCAAGATATTATCCCGCTGGTTGAATTGACTAAAGAATTGCCTGTAAGCGTCAGGTTTATTGAAGAAATGCCTTTCAACGGCGAGGGGCATGTTTATGAAGGATTAAAATGGGATTACATAAGGATATTAGATGAAATTAAAACAAAATATCCTTCAATTGAAAAACTGCCCGACCCAGCTTATTCAACTTCCTACAATTATCATATACCAGGGCACCATGGCAGCATAGGCATCATTGCCGCATATTCGCGTACGTTTTGCGGTACTTGTAACCGCATTAGAATTACCCCACAGGGATCACTAAAAACCTGTTTATATGATAATGGCGTATTGAATATTAAGGATCTGATGCGCAGCGGCATTTCCGAAAATGATTTACAGGCTAAATTATTGGATGTATTCAATCATCGGGCTAAAGATGGTTGGGAGGCAGAAAAAAATCGCAATGTAAATGATCCGGCGCATGAATCAATGGCTACAATAGGCGGGTAATTAAAAACATTAATTATGATAACAGTTGAACAAGCGGAGCAACTTATTCAAAGCCAGGTTAAAGATTTTGGTAATGAAAGCATTCTGTTTGAATTGGCTTTAGGGCGGTCACTGGCTGAAGATATCAAAGCCGATCGTGACCTTCCTCCTTTTAATAGGGTAACAATGGATGGTATAGCTGTTAGTTACCAATCTATTGAACAAGGGATATTATCATTTAATATTAAAGCTACACAAGCTGCGGGTGATACTCCCATTGACATTACCGCTGCGAATGAATGTATTGAGATCATGACCGGGGCAGCATTGCCGGGATCTTTGGATACAGTTGTCAGGTATGAAGATATCGATATTAAAGACAGCATTGCTGCCATAACTATATCAGATATTAAAAAAGGCCAAAACTTACATTTTAAGGGTGCCGATAAAAAGAAAGGCGAAATAGTAGCATTTGCAGGTCAGTTGATCACACCCGCCATTATCAGTCTTGCTGCATCCGTAGGTAAAGTTCAATTATTGGTAAAAAGATTGCCTCGTGTTGTAATTGTTTCGTCGGGTGATGAATTGGTGGACGTTGATGAACAGCCCTCCCCCATCCAGATCAGAAAATCAAACAGTTATACCATAAAATCGGTTTTACAGCAATTTAGCTTAAGTGCCAATTTGCTTCATATTCCTGATAATGCTGAAATCACCAGAGAAAAAATAGGTTACAGTTTACAGCAATATGACATTATCCTGTTGACTGGCGGCATCAGCATGGGTAAATTTGATTATATACCAAAAGCCCTGGAAGAAATGCAGGTAAAAACCATTTTCCATAAGGTTAACCAGCGTCCGGGAAAGCCATTTTGGTTTGGTCGGCATGATAATGGCGTTTTGGTATTCGCATTTCCAGGCAACCCGGTTGCTACATTTATGTGCCTGCACCGGTATTTTTTACCATGGTTAAATGCAAGCCAGGGACTAAATGAAAAACAACCGGTTTATGCTACTCTCGATCAGGACTTTGCCTTCAAACCAGCACTGAAATATTTTTTACAGGTGAAATTAAGTATTAGTGAAAAAGGGCAAATATCGGCTATGCCGAT
>JAQBOK010000027.1 GCA_028288085.1 Mucilaginibacter sp. | reverse complement strand
ATCACGTCGATGGTTGTATAGCCTTCAATGGAACGCTGACTAAAATCTACATTTAATGCGATGGTATAATGCCTCACATCCATAATAGCCTGCTCCGGCTTTAGCTTGCCGCCGGAGGTAAGGGTTTGAGCCTGCAAATGGGTTGCGGCCAATAGCATTAAAGCAACTATAACTTTTCTCATATAAAGTAAATTATCAATCCTGTAAGCTGAAAATAACGGGCGCCGTATATTGTACCCGTACAGCTTTTCCATTTTGCATGCCCGGGGTCCATTTAGGGGAACTTTGTATTAGCCGTATAGCTTCGGCATCTGTTTCGCGCGACAGGCTTTTAACAACTTTAATATCGGTTAAACTACCATCTCTATCAACCACAAATGAAACAAATACTTTCCCCTGGGTGCCTTTTTGTTTATCAATATTGGGGTATCTAAGATTCATTTTAATGAAATTATAGAAATCTTCTATACCTCCTGGAAATTGTGGCTCCTGATCAATTGAAGATGCCTGAACGGGTGATTTAAAGTTTATCGCCATACTGGTTTGCACCCTGACTATCTTTTCATCCTGTATTCCCGGAAGCCATTTTGGAGAATTACCAACCACTCTTACTACTTCACCATCCATATCAGGTGATACCCCTCTTAACACGCTAATATTAGATAAAGAGCCATCCTTTTCAACCGCAAAGGTGATAAATACCTTTCCCTCAGTCCCTTTTTTAAGAATATCAGGGGGATACTGAACATTTTGCCGTATATAAGTATAAAATTTATCTGGCCCCCCTGGAAACCTGGGATCTTTTTCAACTGCCATATATATATATTCGGTGTTGGAAGTATACTTTGCTCCAATGTGGGCTTCGACCTCAATCTTGTCAAGATCGGGTACATCCGCGCCCCTGGTTTGAGCTTTTGCTGAATTAATTATAATAAATGAAATGAAAAGGAATAGGAGTTTTTTCATGAATAAAATATAATTAGTTGGCTGATAAGGCGGTGGTGCTGTAGGCGATTGGAACGGAATAAGTTGATCTTATCGGCTTGCCATTTCGTAAGGCAGGTTTCCATTTGGGGCAACAGCGTATAACCCGGAGTGCTTCTGCATCCAGTTCCCGCTTAAGCCCCTTTTCAATCTTAAATTCAGTTAATGTTCCGTCTTTTTCAATGGCAAAATTGATAATGATAATTCCCTGGATATCTGTAGTAACAATCGGCCATTTTGAATTTTTGATTAAATAATTGTGAAATGCGTCCTCACCGCCAGGAAAATGAGGTGGTTTTAAATTTTGATAGTGTTTTGAAATATTTACAAGCGGACATGCCGTTTCGCGTGGATTTGCATTTGAAATAACAGTTAACGATAGGAAAATAGCCGGGATAAAAAGCAATTTCTTCATCCACTAATATATAATATAATTAATTCTCCCTTACCATCAATCCGTCAGCAAAATCACGGAGGTATTGTTTATGCTCATCAGGCAGGTTAATCGCATCAAGGGCCCTGAATGCTTTATCTGCATAGGTTTGCATAGCTGCTTCGGCATACTGCCTTACCTGTAATTGGTTATATATGCTTGTTACCTCATCCACTTTTTCCTTTTGATCATATTGTTGACAAGTAAGCCATTTATTTAACTTTTGGGCCTGATCTTCATTAGCCAATTCCAAGGCTTTTATCAGTAAAAATGTTTTTTTGTTGGATATAATATCACCACCAACCTGTTTGCCGAACTTTTCGGGGTTACCATATACATCTAAAATATCATCCTGTAACTGAAAGGCAATGCCCAACTGTTCTCCAAATGTATGTAACAAGGTAGCATCCTGTGTGCTTGCACCGCCTATAATAGCACCTATCTTTAAAGCCCCACCCAATACAACAGCGGTTTTAAGGCGAATCATAGTGATGTATTCATCGATGTTTACATCGTTACGGGTTTCAAATTCCATATCAATCTGCTGGCCTTCACAAACTCCAACAGCAGTTTCATTAAAGATATTTAATATCGGCCGTAATAGATGCTCCTCCACTTGCATCATCAATTTGTAACCTTCTATCAGCATGACATCTCCCGAAAGGATACCGACATTTTGATTCCATTGCTCATGTACTGTAACCTTTCCCCGGCGCAATGGGGCATTGTCCATAATATCATCGTGCATCAGCGTGAAATTGTGGAATACCTCTATAGCCAAAGCCGGAGGGATAGCCTTTTGCACATCGCCGCCAAACAGGTCGCAGGCCATTAAAAGCAGGGCAGGGCGCATGCGCTTGCCACCCAAAGACAGAATATATTTTATCGGCTCATATAATTCGGCAGGATATACAGGAAAGCTAAGCTGGTTAACTTCGGTACTGATGATGGCCTGCAGATCGGAAAGTTTCCTCATTAGAATGGTTTAGTAGGTGATTGAGTTCATGAAGTGAATAGTTTTGAAACAGGGTGCAATTTTAACAAACTGAATCAACTTAATATAACTTAATCAACAATTCGCTAATCATTGTACCAATGAAAAATCAATTTGCTTTTTGGTCAGGTCTACATTTTTGACCCTGATCCGTACCTCGTCACCAAGGCTATATACTTTCTTCTTACGCTGCCCTATAATGGCATAGTTTTTCTCATCGAGTGTATAAAAGTCATCGGCTATATCACGAAGGCGTATCATTCCCTCACATTTATTTTCAATTATTTCAACATACATTCCCCATTCGGTAACGCCAGAAATAATACCGGTATAAACCGTGCCGATTTGATCCTTCAAAAATTCAGCCTGTTTGTATTTCACAGATGAACGTTCTGCATCGGCAGCCTTTTTTTCCATTTGTGAGCAATGCTGACAAAGCTTTTCGTAATGGTCGGCATTGGCAGACTGCCCGCCATTAAGATAATGGAACAGTAAACGGTGAACCATCACATCTGGATAGCGGCGGATAGGCGAAGTAAAGTGTGTGTAATGATCAAATGCCAAACCGTAATGGCTACTGGTTTTGGTGGTGTAAATAGCTTTAGCCATAGACCGGATGGCCAGTTGGGTCAACACGTTCTGTTCCTTCTTGCCTTCTACATCCTCCATTAAAAAATTAAGCGATTTGGCGGTTTCTTTGTCAGATTTGGTATTGATGCGATAGCCAAACCTTGCCGCAAACTGAGCAAAACTAGCCAGAGCATCAGGCTTAGGAGAGTCGTGAGCACGGTAAACAAAGGTGTATTTTTGTTTGCCTTTACCTTTTTTACTTACAAATTCGGCCACTTTACGATTAGCCAGCAGCATAAAATCCTCTATCAGCTTATGTGCATCTTTGCGTTCCTTTACAAAAACACCTGTGGGTTTACCACTTTCATCCAGCTTAAACTTCACTTCGGTAGTTTCAAAACTAATAGCGCCATTCTTGAATTTACGGTCACGAAGTATATAAGCAAGTTCGTTAAGTTTTAAGATTTCTTTTTCATACTCATCAGATCGCTTTTCAATAACTTCCTGTACTTCCTCATAAGTAAAACGTCTGTCTGAATGGATAATGGTTTTGCCAAACCACTCGTCAACTATATGTGCTTCACTATCCAGTTCAAACACTGCTGAAAAGCAAAGCTTATCTTCATGAGGGCGTAATGAACATAATCCATTAGACAGCCTTTCCGGTAGCATGGGTATTACCCTATCTACTAAATAAACCGATGTAGCGCGATCAAACGCTTCTTTATCTAATGCCGAGTCAGATTTTATATAATGCGAAACATCAGCAATGTGTACACCTACTTCGTAATTCCCATTTGGAAGATGTTTAAAAGAAAGGGCGTCGTCAAAATCTTTAGCATCAAATGGATCAATCGTAAATGTCAAAACCTCCCTGAAGTCGCGCCTGCGGGCAATCTCGTCGGGCGTAATAACATCTGGTATCTCTTCTGATTCATGTTCAACTTCTGCAGCAAAAGACAGCGGAAAGCCATACTCCGCAAGTATAGCGTTCATTTCCGTATCATTTTCTCCCTGCACACCTAATACATGCTTAATACGTCCAACCGGATTTTTTGCTTCAGGTGGCCAGTCGGTAATTTCGGCGACAGCTTTTATCCCGTTCTTTGCGCCATTAAGTTCATTTATGGGGATGAAAATATCATGCATCATCTTCCGGTCATCCGGAATAAAAAATGCAAAGCGTTCAGAGAGTTTTACAATACCTGTAAACTCCATTTTATTTCGTTGCAGTATTTCTATTACTTCGCCTTCTTTGCGTGAGCCTTTGCTTTTTGCATAAACATAAACTTTAACACGGTCGCCATTCAAGGCATTACGCAATTTACGGGGGGCTACGAAGATATCTGTTTCAGCCTCATCATCGGTAACGATAAATGCTGAACCATCATTGGTAAGGTCAACTTTACCCTCAATAAAGGTTTTTAATTCCAGTAACTGAAACTTGCCTGGTGATAATTCCTTTAAGACACTTTTTTTCGCTTCTTCTCTTAATATTTCAAGTATGGTATCCCGTGATTCGGGATCATTAACGTTTAATTTAGCTGAAACTTGTTTGTAATTTAATGGCGTATTGCCATTTTGCTCAAATATATCAAGCACCATTTGGGTGAGTACCTGCTTAATGGATGAGCTTTTTTTATTTTTAGACATAGATAATTTTTAATTGTACTAAGGTACGAAGATTTATGAATACAGATTTCTGCATTACCTTCCGGGAATGGAATCAATTAACCTTTTTGTATACTCCATTTTGGGGTGATAATAGATTTCATCCGGGTCACCTGTTTCAATGATCTCGCCCTTGTTCATTACCATGATGCGATCGGAGATGTGCTTGATGACCGATAGATCATGCGAAATAAAAATATAAGTAAGGTTAAATTCTTGCTGCAACTCGCGGATGAGGTTTAATACCTGCGCCTGTACCGATACATCCAAAGCCGATACCGATTCATCGCAAATGATGAATTTAGGTTTTAATGCAAGGGCCCGCGCAATTACAATGCGCTGTCGTTGCCCGCCTGAAAATTCATGAGGATACCTGTTATAATATTCTGGTGGCAGGTTTACCTTTTCTAACAATTCAAGTACATGCTTCTTACGTTTGGTATTATTGTCATACAACTGGTGCACCTGTAAAGGCTCCATTAATGAGTCGCCGACAGTGAGGCGGGGGTTTAAAGAGGAGTAAGGGTCCTGGAAAATGATCTGTATATCCCGCCGCATATTGCGCATGTCACGTTTGTTGAGTTTACGCAGATCTGTATCCTCAAAACTAACTCCTCCTGAAGTTGGTTCTATCAGTCTTAAAATGCTTCGGCCCAAAGTTGATTTTCCGCAGCCTGATTCGCCTACCAAACCTAAGGTCTCGCCGGGATAGACATCAAAACTGACTTTGTTTACCGCCTTTATCACTTCTTTTTGCTTTGCGAAAAAGCCCGGGCCAACCGGGAACCAGGTACTTAGATCATTTATCTTTAAAATGGGCTGCTGTGCATAAAGTTTCTTTTTTCTTTCATTTATTTCAGCGTCTTTATAAATGTATCGCTCTCTTATTTTTTCAATAGATACTGCATTATTCCCGGCATCCAAAAAATCGGCAATAATGGGTAATTTCTTTAGATGGTACTCAGGTGAAGGACGACAGGCCAGCAACCCTTTAGTATAAGGGTGTTTGGGATGGGAGAAAATGGTTTTGGTGGAGGCATCTTCTACAATCTCACCTTTATACATCACGATCACCCGGTCAGCTATTTCACTTACCACACCTAAATCGTGTGATATAAATACAAGGCTCATGTTACGCTCGGCTTTAAGGCGAAGTAATAATTCTATGATTGTTTTTTGTACGGTTACATCTAAAGCAGTAGTAGGCTCATCGGCTATAAGTATCTCGGGGTCACAAGAGAGAGCCATCGCGATCATTACCCTTTGTTTTTGTCCGCCCGATATCTGGTGCGGGTAACTGTCAAAGATTGCTTCAGGGCGTGGCAATTGCACTTCATTAAAAAGCTGTATTGCTTTTTGCTTTGCCTCTTGTTTACTTACTCTCAAATGAAGCTTGATAGCCTCGGTAACCTGGAAACCACAGGTGAGTACCGGGTTAAGCGAGGTCATGGGTTCCTGGAAAATCATGGCTATCCTGTTGCCACGTATAGCCCGCATTTCCTCTTCGGGCAATTGCAAAATATTAATACTATTGAATAATATCTCTCCGCTGATAATTGTGCTTTCGGAATTATGCAATCGCATAATAGCCAGCGAAGTAACAGATTTACCCGAGCCTGACTCGCCCACAATACCTATCGTTTCTCCCTGCTTTAGAGTAAACGAGCTATTATTAACGGCTTGAACCAAGCCATTTTGCGTTTTGAACTGAACTTTTAAGTTTTTTAATTCCAGCATTATAGTCCTATCAGTGTAATGCAGTCATCCGTAATTAACTCTTCGCCACGATAACGCCTGATTAGCTGGGCAGTAGCTATAACATCTTTCTGGCAATAAATTGCTATCCTGTCCAAATCATTTTCATTCCAGTACACATGGCCCACCATACTGCCATCAATATCATCCTTTGGAGTTGGTATGTTTAAAATAGCTGTGAGTAAACTCAAAGAAGTGTAATTTTTATAGTCGCCGAATTTCCAGAGTTCCATCGTATCCAGATGGTTTATTTCCCAGGGTTTTTTTCCTGCTATTTCCAGCTGCGACGGAAACTTAATGCCATTGATCAGCATCCGTCTGCAGATGTACGGAAAATCAAACTCCTTACCATTATGTGCACAAAGGATAAGGCTTGCAGGTTGTGAATGCAACAAGTCTGCAAATTGAGTTAATAACTCAGCTTCATCATGCGATGCATAAGATTTTACCCTAAGCCCGGTGTTTTTACCCCTGGTAAATATGCCCACGGATATACAAATGATCTTGCCAAATTCGGCCCAGATACCAGCGCGCCCGTAAAAATCTTCGGACGTTTCATCTTTCCGTTGATACTGCGTTTTAAGTTCCCACAATTTTTTAAGGTGCTCCGGTAATTGATCGTGAGTGCTGTATTGCGGCACAGTTTCAATATCGATCACCATCAGGTTATGCAGGTCGTATTGTTCGAGCATTTAGATTATATATTATATAGTGGCAAGATAATAATTTCGCAATAAGCCAGCAACAAGCCCCCTCTAAATCTCTCCCTGGGAAAGCCCCACCTAAATCCTCCCCAGTAGGGAGGACTTTCCTTTAAGCAGGCCAATATTAGGATGAAAATTTTAAGTCTCCCCTCTCGGGGGAGATTTAAAGGGGCCTATTTAGCTAATACCTCAAAGTTGATCTCCAAATTGTGTCCGTTGCCATCAACTAAGGTTAGTTTATGTTTACCTGGAGTGGGGTTAAGCGCCATTTGGTGAAAATCGGTAGTTTTACCAACGTACTTATCATCCATGTGCCAGAATATTTTTATGCCCGACTGCCGGTGTGCAGCATGGCAGATCATCCGCCCCCGACTGCCATCCGCTTCCAGTGGGACGTAGATTTTTGCACCATCTTTGGGGTAGATCAACTCCATCGGATTGCTTTTCTCAGCCAGAGCGCAATCCGACCTGAATGGCGGCAGCACATGGTATTGGTAATTTTTGGTTTTGTAATAATATTCCATCGATGGTGGCAGCACGAACCATTTTTCGTTAACCATATTTCCTGGAGAGGTGCAATCGCCGGTTACCTGCCATTTGCCTGTGGCATCGAGGTGGATCAATTGGTGCCAGGGGCAAACGGGCGCTTTTAAGCCATTTTTTGGCACCCACATGTCATCCACATCCTCGCAATATTCGCCTGCTCGATAACCGCTTTGGTGGCATATTTTTATTTTGACCATTTCACCTACAGGCATTTCAAACCAGTCGCGGGCAACGGGCAGCAACCTGAATATCTCGAACAGAATAGGGGCGGCGGTGTTAATGCCGGTAAGGTTTGGGCGGCCCTCGCCATCGGTGTTGCCTACCCATACACCCACCACGTATTTTGGAGTAATCCCAATCGCCCAGCCATCCCGAAAGCCAAAACTTGTGCCGGTTTTCCAGGCCACGCGCTGGGTTGAGCTGAATTGCTGCCATACCATTTCCTCACCCGGCCGCATTACTTCCTCCATTGCCTGAAAGGTATAATAGATCGATCCAGCATCCAATAACCCGGATTTTTCCAGTTGCGGCTTTCTTGTTGCCGGCAGGGTATAAACCGGGTTATGGTAATCTGCGGTGTCATACTTGCCATTATATGTGTTATAATGATTAAGCACTCTAGCCATATCAGCATAAGCCCCGGTGAGTTCCCAAAGGGTATTTTCACCACCGCCTAATATCAGTGATAAACCATAATGGTCGGCCGGTTTTTTTAGAGTGGTGATGCCCGCTTTTTGCAGAAAATCATAAAAACGTTCATATTTAAATTGCTGCAACATTTTTACGGCAGGTACATTGAGGGATCGTGATAAAGCTCGTGAAGCTGGAACTGCCCCATCATAACCCAAGTCAAAATTCTCAGGATGATAACCTGCAATTTGTGTCGGTATATCCGGGATAAGGCTGTTCGGTAATATCAGGCCATCATGCAACATGGAGGCATATAAAAGTGGTTTCAATGTGCTGCCCGGACTACGTGGCGCATTCACCACATCTACATCGCTTTCCATCTCAGGGTCTTCGGGATGGGCTATGTTCCCCGCATAGGCTATTGCGGCCCCGGTTTCTACATCAAGTACAACAGCGGCTATGTTATTGATATCATTTGCTTTTAAAACGGAATGATGCCGTTCCAAAATATCATTTACCTGTTGCTGCAGGCCTGACTTAATACTTGTCTTTATCCTTGTATCTCCATGTTTATCATTCTCATGATCGACTTTAAATCGCTCCAGTAAATGAGGTGCTGATTGTGGCAGCGGCATGGGCCTGTCTGGTACCGGCTCTAATTTTGCCAGTGAGGCGGTTGTGCTATCGATAATGCCTTGCTTATGTAATTTATCCAGCAGCTGGTTTCTTTTATTAAGCAAAATTAGCCTGTTCCTACCCGGATGCACCAGTGAGGGAGAATTGGGCAATACTGCCATAGCCGCCATTTCGCCCCATGATAATTTATCCGGGCTGCGACCAAAATAACGCCAGGAAGCAGCATCAAGACCGATCACATTGGTACCGAAGGGAGCATTACTGGTATATAAAGCCAAGACCTCGTTTTTGCTATTGGTGCATTCCAATCGTAGCGCCATAAATATTTCACCCAGCTTATTCCAAAATGTCCGCTTATGCCTGGTAGCCAAACGGACCACCTGCATGGTGATGGTACTGCCGCCACTGATAACGTGTTTTGCCCTGATATTCTGCCGGATGGCACGGCTGAAGGCTATGATATCAAAACCAGGATGATGCTCAAAGCGCTTATCTTCAAAAGAGATAATGCATTGTTTAAACTTTTCTGGCACATTGGAGTTGTAAGGGAAATGCCATTGTCCGTCGGAAGCTATGGCAGCGCCCAACAGTTGCCCTTTGTCATCATCAATAACATAGGATGTTGGAGTATTAAAAAGCTGTTTAGGCAGGCAAAACCAGAACCATAGTGCTAAACCCAATAAAAAAGTGAGTAATATGATTACTTTTGGTTTTGTTAAGTAATTTTTGAAACGTTTTAGCACAGACGACAAAGTTTTTATGACTATAGAAAAATTATCTATCATAATTCCTGCCTACAACGAAGGTAATACCATACACCTGATCTTAGATAAAATTAAATCGGTTAAACTTATTGATAATATTCAAAAAGAACTCATAATTGTCAACGATTATTCTAAAGATAATACGGAGCAGGCCATTATGGATTACCAGTTGGCCAACCCGGACCTGAATATACAATACTACAAACACGAGTTTAATAAGGGCAAAGGAGCTACCCTGCATACAGGCATAGCTAAAGCTACTGGTGATTACCTTATTATACAAGATGCTGATCTTGAATATGACCCAAATGAATATAACGACCTGCTAAAACCCATTTGTGCAGGCTTTGCTGATGTAGTATACGGATCGCGCTTTATGGGCAGCAACCCGCACCGCATTTTATTTTTCTGGCATACCATTGGTAACCGCTGGTTAACTTTCTTATCGAATATGTTTTCCAATCTCAACCTGACGGATATGGAAACCTGCTATAAGCTGATGGATACCAAAATTATTCAATCCATCAAACTAACCGAGCAGCGTTTTGGCTTTGAGCCCGAAGTTACCCAAAAAATAGCCCGCGTACCTAAGATACGAATATATGAAGTTGGCATTTCTTACTACGGCAGAACCTATGAGGATGGGAAGAAAATAGGGTGGAAGGATGGGGTGAGGGCTATTTATTGTATTTTAAAATATGGGTTATTTGGGGTAAAGTAAGCAATCAGCCCCCTCTAAATCTCCCCGGTTGGGGAGACTTTTTTAATTTGAGTAATCATACTTATCCATTTAATGTCAATATTAAATCCACCGCCAAAGGCGGTAGGTTAAGGGTAAAGGCTAAGCGAGTTTAATCAGCTTCTAAAGCAAGGAAGATTAGATATAAGGCTCGCCAATCCCTTATTAATTGTTTATTTAAAAACCCTTTTAGGGTTTACTCATATCCCCCACTAATGATGGGGGATATGAATAAAAGTCTCCCCAACCGGGGGGATTTAGAAGGGCTGGCTGGCTGACCGGTTCACTTCACTACCTCAACCCATTGCCCTTTCTCTAATGCACTGATGGATACATCATACATCGCTTCGCAGTATGTTGCAGGCAGATAATATTTACCTGCGTAGGCTGCATTGAGCATTACGTAGTAAGTTACTTCCTTGTCTTCCGGTAAACTGAAATACGTATTCACCCGGTCGTCCCGGATATCTCTGTAATCAGATGGCGATGATTTATCTGCTTCCCCGGTGTCCATCAGTCTCGTGTTTAGTATTTCCCAGCCTGAGGGAAATATCTGCGTTAGGGCCATGTTCTCATATTGCCCGCGATGGCCTGGATTCTTAATATTTACCTGTGCTACAAAATCAGTGCCTTGCTTTAATTTTGTTGGATCAATAGGTTTGCCGCCAAGCGTAAAGTAGCCCACCCGCATTTCCAATACCTCGGGTTTGAAAATGGATTGCACATCCTGTCCAAATGTTGGCTGTCCTTTCTGTATCAGACTAACATATAATTTATTAGATCCATTATCTTTAATGGTTACTTTACCTCCGTTTGAGGATATGCCTGCCTGGAACAGGTAGGATGCAGAGTTTACGCTTTTTGAATTATAGGTAAACTGCAGTTTGTTTGCCGATTTGTTTTCCCCACAATATTGTGCTATCGCGATCAATGAATAAGCGGTAGTTTGTGTGCTGTACCAATCATCCTGGGAGAGCTTTGCAGCAACAGTCCTTAACTCTTTCGATGCTTCCTCGTGCTTTCCGAGCAGGGTCAAAGTTTCGAGCGTCATTGCCTCATCCCGCAGATCAGAACCGTAGGTGCTGTTCATTGCAGTGTAGGGTTTAATTGTAGTTGGCAAATTATTGATCATCTGTAAACCTATTTCAGGCTGGCCTGATAATTTATAAGCTGCTGCCAACCGCCATTTTGCTTCTACACTTAAATACTGAAACTCCCTTAACCGGTTCATTGCCCCTAACTCGGGCGAATGTGCTAAAGCCAGCAGGTATAACCTATAAGCTTGTATCAGGTCGGAGCCGTAAAAGCTGCGTGTATCCGGAGCCCAGCCGACGGCTTTCAGCTTTTGGTATTTTTTCCATCGTTCTAAAAATCCAATAGGCAGGCTATAGCCCTTTGCCTGGGCTGCCAGCATAAAGTGTCCGGCATAATTGGTTCCCCATTCATCAGATTCGCCGCCATCCGGCCAATAGCTTAATCCGCCATCCGGAACCTGGAAATCCTCCAAACGCCTTATCCCGGCCTTTACATTACGTTCTGTTTCGGCTTTCTGTTCCCGATTCAAATCAACCAATTGGTTTAAATATAATTGCGGAAATACTGACGAGGTAGTTTGCTCTACACAACCATAAGGATATTCTATCAGGTAATCCAAACGTTTTGACAGGTTTAACGGTGGGATAGAGGCAACCACCAGGGTTGTTTTATTGGTTCCTACCATGCCTACCATACTGTAATCAGTGGTCCAGCTTTCGCCCGGTTTTAATTCTTTTTCCGTGACTTTTGTGATTGGCGGATTAGGATTTCGGACATTCAGTTCAACGTCATAATTCGCTGTTTCATTGCCACTCTTGGCTATTATTTTCACCTTTCCTACACCAACAAATTCCTTTACATCTAAATCGAATGTTACCAGTTGATCGCCTGTTTTTGTGAAGATAACTGATTTTCTGTTGTTGCCGGCCAGGTTACTGAAAGCATTTGATTGTACGATGACACTGACATTTTTAATATTGTTTTCCAGTGCGAACACAGTTACCGGCAATTGGATCTTTTCAGACGGCCCCAATACGCGCGGCAAGGTCGCCAGTATCATCAACGGTTTTTTAACAGGAACAGCTTTCTCAGCGAAGCCGTAGGCGCCATTGTGCCCTGCAATTACCATTGCTTTAACAGAACCGATATATTGTGGTAGGGTAAAATGCTGTGTTTGCGTTTCACTCTTATCCAGGTGGAACGGTCCCAGGAATTTCACTACCGGCTTAAAACGGTTTACAGATACATTTTTATTGGCACCACCTGTTCCGTCGCCCCCTATGCTTAATATTCGTTCCAGTCCGCCGCCATAGGCGCCTATTACATAATCGAACAGATCCCACGTCTTAACACCCAGCGCCTCCTTTGCGTAAAATGTTTCATGGGGGTTTGGGGTTTTGTAATTAGTGATATCCAGTAAGCCCTCATCTACAATAGCTATGGTATAAGTCATTTCCTTACCTGATGCTTCAGAAATGGTTATGGTTGATGGTGTTTCCGGCCGTAGTTTAGCAGGTAAGCTGATCACAGGTTTTAATATCGTTTCCGGGTTGTCTACAGTTAAAGGAATGGCGCCATACATTCTTATAGGTAAATCGTTTATTGCTTGTGAATGACGCTGTAAAAGGGTCACATTTACAAAAATATTGGGCGACATGGTTTCGTCGACCTTGAATTTATATTGTGTTTGTCCTTTTTTAGTGTCGATCCAAACGGTCTTTAATACTTTACTGCCATTCTCAAAACTGATCAACGCCCTGCCATCAGACATCGTCGGGATGGTTAAGGTAGCATCCTCGCCAACTTTGTAATTGGGCTTATCTGATGTAAAAGACAACATAGAGGCTTCGGTCGGGTTGGTCTGCTGCAATCTTTCAGCCCAATTTGACCAGTCGACATAAATGATCTTACCGGTGGAATGTCCGGTTTGTTCATCCTTAACTTTTATCAAATAGCGTCCCCAATCTTCAGGGTTGATATGCAGTGTCCATTTCCCCTTTCCATTAGTTAACCTGATCGTTTCTGTTTGAACCAGCTTATTAAACTTGTCCTGGGTAAAGTTGCTCATTTCATTGCCGGTTTGGTCCCACCACCAGCGCCATTGTATCTTGTAAAGTTCCACTACTACACTGCGCGACCCGGAAAAGGGGTTACCTTTGATATCCACGTCCGCAATATCTATGTTATGATCCTTGCCAGTAACCAACATGCCCGAAAGGTCACTGCCTTCTGGTGTTTTGATACCTACGTAACCCGGATAAACATTGTAGGGTAATGACAGGGTTTGCAAGCTGAAATTGCCGCCCGGTTCAAATACTTTCACCACAAAATTAGCTTTCAATTGTCCGGGCGCTTGTTTTTCCACCTCAATATCCGCGTTAATATCAGATGAACCGTTTTCATTTAGCTTTCCATCAAATATGGTTTGTGTTTGAGTGTTGAAAGCAAGGGTAGGGTCATCAAAAACGTAGCCCGGGAAATTTTTGAATGAGGTTGTTTGAGGTGATAAAAAGGCATCCACCTTAGCTTTCAGGTTTTGCGCTATTCCGCCAAACAGCCAGTGTGCCTCCAAAGTGCCGTTAGTACTGCTTCCTTTTACCAGTTCTGTTTGCCCATTAAAGCTTAAGTTCAACTTTAATCGGTTTGGCATAATGGTCTCTACCTTGATCTTCTTCTCAAATGATGCCCCGCCAACTTTTACTTTGGCTGTCCAATTACCGGTTTTGGATGAGATTTCTGTAGCTGTGTGGAAACTGTAAAAACCATCTACAGATTTAGTTTGGGTAATACGTTTATAAGCCTGTCCGTCAGGATTATCCAGTTCAAATTCAACCGGGTGATCCGCAGGCAGGGTCTTTAACTTATCTTCGAGAATAAAAGAAAGGAAAATAGAATCTCCGGGTCGCCAAACACCACGCTCACCATAGATAAAGCCTTTCAACCCCTTTTGTACTTCATCACCTCCAACATTAAAACGGGATAGAGGGAGCGAACTGCCGTCATCCAATTTGAGGTAACCTCTTTCTGCACCGTTTTTAGCTACCAGTAAATAAGGCCTGCGTTTCAGCTCAAATTTTGCAAGGCCATCACCGTCAGACGTGCCTTTGTAGATCACCTGTTTCTGGTAATCCAATAATTCGAGCGACACGCCCGACATTGGCTTGGCCGTTAAAATATTGGTCACGGCCACAAGCATACTATTGTCGTTGCCCCGTTTGGCTATAAGGCCGATGTTTGAGGCGATGATATTCCGTTTGGCCCAGCGGTCTTTGGTATAGTAGGAGTTGCTACAGGGATCTAAACGCTCGTTCCACTTATAATTTACGGGATAATAACTATCATATCTTTGCCAAAATTCGTCGTCCTCGTCACTTACGCCGCCGTTATTTCCTCCGCCTTCATATCCGCCGCCTTCATACCCTTCATCGTCTGTATCCTCCCCGCTCTTTTTAACCGCAGGCAATCCAGTTTTGCAGGTGTATAAGGAATACTCCTTTCTGAATCCAATAATTACCCTGTAAATAGCGCCCGGCTCGGTGTGGATCATCTGGTCGATATCCAGCATGAAACGATTCTTTTTATTCAGGTTTAGACTCTTGTCCTGGTCTAAGCGGATAGTTTTCTGTACGATAGGCCGGCCTACTGAGCGCAGCTCTGATCCCCCATCAAAACCATTGCTCTGGAAATACTGGGGTACATTATTTTCATATATCTTGATGATGCTAACATCAACCGCGTTTAAATTAACGGCCTCAAAAGGCATAGCCAGTTTGCCCGAATCAGGCAGTATAACTCCTTTGCCCGGTATGGTAACCGATGGCAGCCGGTTCTCGAAAAACACGCTGGCGCTATAGGCTTTTGTTATCTTTTTACGGGAGATGTCTTCCACCCCTTCATTTACAAACGCGCTGAAGTTGCCTTCCAACCTTTCCTGGGCATAAACCTTTACTGTGCTGCCGTCAATGGTATAAGCCGCATCCTCTACATTATTTATGCCTACCAGCCCCTTTAGTTCCTGTCCCACCATAACATTATCAGAAAACATCACCAATACATATTGATCCTGGTCTTGCACTGCCTTGATAGCTAATACTTTAAAATCACCTATGGCAGGTATTTCAAAATCCTGGTTGCCATTTTTCTCTATGTTTAAGCTTCCGCCATCCCAGTTAACAGAAAGTGGAGTGCCTTTATCAACTGCTCTTGCCAGGCTATTTACTGTAAATTTGTGCGTATGTGTGGCGTTATTATGCTGCCAATTGATATGGGTAGCAGAGTTGTAATTTACACGGATCAATTTTTCTATGGCTATATTGTCCTCATCATCAGCTGTCTGCACAACACCATCCAGCTTCATTTTATCAATTGATGTGTTGTTAGCGGTTTGCAGGCCGACAAAGGAAACGGTAAAATCGGGCTTAACGGTTTGAAAAGAAAATTTAAAGTCTCCAAATTTTTCAGGCACTTCAATCACTTTACCCAGTTTAAAATACGCAGAATAATTTTGGTTAGGGATCAGCTTAGCATCCGGCCTAAACTCAATCGTCCGCTCATCTATCCAATAGGCCTTCCCTTTTATTGAAGGAGAGAAATCAAAAATACCATCTGGCAGTTTATCATTCTGCACATGGCTGGTCGGCACATCCCCGGCCAGCCTGATACGGATGCTATTTTCCTTGGATATGATACCAGAGGTATAGGATTCGATATACTTGCTGAAGGCAGGATCAACCACTTCTGTATGATGACGGTGCAAAATGAAATAGACACTCGCCAAAATGAGCAAAATCATGCTTGCTACAATAGCAATAAAGGTGCGTTTACGATTAGGAGAAAGGCCTTGAGCGTCTTCCATGATAAGGTTTATTTTTAACGTAAATTATGAAATTTATAGTAAAAAGAATTTATGTGGAAAAAGATATTTTTTTAGGTGACATATCAATACACCAGTTATATGGGCCCAAAGCAAATCCCTATTAGTGTTATATTTGATTTGTAAAAATGAATTGTTGTGAAATTATTCAATCAAATTAAATAATGAGGAAGTTGATTTTTTTGCCGATTATAACTCTAATTCTAATTAATTCAGTTGTAATTGCCCAACAGATAAGGTTACAAGGTGCTACTGGTGAAATGATTGCGGGCCCGGTAAAGCCCTTACAACAAAAGCAATGGCTTGATAGCCTTAAGCAATGGCGTATTAATGAAAGAAAAAAACTTAAATATAATGATCTGGAATACTGCAGGCCTGAATTAAGCTGGATTAAAACAACTTTTATATACGCCCAGATGATGGCTCATGACCGCTATTTTTATAATCCGGTAAGTAATAAATATACAGTTGATCGTTATCTTAATGATCTTGAAAAGCGTTACGGAGGCCTGGATGCTGTATTGATTTGGCCAACTTATCCAAATATTGGCGTTGATAACCGGAATCAGTTCGATCTTGTTGCGGATATGCCTGGTGGCAGGGCGGCCGTAAAGCAAATGATCAGAGATTTCCATAAAAGAGGTGTACGTGTTTTCTTCCCGATTATGATATGGGACCACGGTACGCGAAAAATTGAGCTATCAATACCAAGGGCCATTGCCAAAGAAATGAAAGATTTGGGTGCTGATGGTTTAAATGGTGATACCATGACCGGCGTAACAAAAGATTTCAATGATGCTTATACAAGAATTAATTACCCCCTTGCATTACAACCCGAGTTAAACCTAAGCGACTTGAAAATGGTTGAATGGAACACGTTGAGCTGGGGATATTACTGGCTTAAATGGGGGGATGATAGCTTTGGATATACTCCGGGTGTAAGTTTGTATAAATGGTTTGAACCCCGGCACCAGGTACATATCACAGATAGGTGGGCTATAAATAAGACCGAAGATCTTCAGTATGCTTTTTTTAACGGGATAGGTTATAACAGTTGGGAAAACGTATGGGGAATATGGAACCAGGTGCCTGACCGGTATGCCGAAGCTATTCGCAGAATAAGAATGATATATCGACAATTTCCGGATAAT
This sequence comes from Mucilaginibacter sp., assembly GCA_028288085.1. Lineage (GTDB taxonomy): Bacteria > Bacteroidota > Bacteroidia > Sphingobacteriales > Sphingobacteriaceae > Mucilaginibacter. The sequence goes on along the minus strand of JAQBOK010000027.1, from coordinate 5,376 downwards.
TGGAGTAGTGTTGATTGGGAGCCTCATTTTCCGGTTATCCAAAAAGGAGTATTTGCTTCAAAGTTCCCCGCTAAAAACGAAACGGTTTATACACTGGTAAACAGGGATAGTATACAAAAAGTAGGAGCACAGATGAAACTCCCTTACAGAAAAGGTTTTAGTTACTTTGATTTGTGGAATGGCAATCAACTCATTCCAAAGAAAAGCGCAAGTATGATTAGCCTAGTATTTACAATTGAAGGCAACGGTTTTGGCGCCATATTGGAATTGGATAATCATTTTCAGCACAAAGGTATTGACCAGTTTTTGGCAAAAATCAAGAATCTGGCAAAAATTCCTTTAAAAGATTTGTCTGCAAATTGGAAGCCTCTAAGTCAGCATATTGTACCCATCCCCAAAACACGAAGGCTAAAGTCAGCACCTAATGATATGATATTAATACCTGCTATCACTAATTATAATTTTGAAACAAGTGGGGTGATGATAGAAGGAGATGAATTGCCAAGTGCTGTTGGCGTGCAATACCCATGGGAGAGCCATCCTCAGCGAGAGCATAAAAAAACCATAGGAATCAGTTCTGTTTATATTGATCGTTACCCGGTAACCAATAGACAGTTTAAACAATTTATACAAACTGCCCATTACCAGCCAAAAGATAAACATAATTTCTTAAAGAACTGGGAAAATGGAACTTACCCCTCCGGATGGGATAATAAACCAGTTACCTGGGTCTCTTTGGAAGATGCAAGAGCTTATGCGGCTTGGGTAGGCAAGAGATTGCCACACGAATGGGAATGGCAATACGCAGCGCAGGGGAATGATGGCCGACTATATCCCTGGGGGCAAAAGCGTGATACAACCAGAATACCCCCTGCTGATACCGGGCGCAATATGCATGAGCCTACAGAAGTTAACGCATACCCCAGTGGTGCAAGCCCATTTGGTGTGATTGATATGACCGGGAATATTTGGCAGTGGACGGATCAATATAACGATGAGCATACCCGTTCTGCTGTTTTAAAAGGGGGGAGTTATTATCATGCGCAAACGTCAGGCTGGTATTTTCCACAGGCACAGGAAGTTAATAAACACGCAAAATATTTATTAATGTCGCCCGGAATGGATCGTTCTGAAACCATTGGCTTCCGATGTGTAGCTGATTATTAGGAGTTGTTGCGGCGCAATTTCCTTTGAGATCTGGTTTGGTCTCTCGCTGAAGAGTAAAAACTCTACACTGACATATTAACAAACCCTAAAAATATTTGACGGTTAGATGCTGATCACAGGCGGAAATATGTTCCCAAAACGGATTTTAACCCATTCGTATTATTAAATTATTGTTAAAAGAACACTTAATTACTTGTAAGGAGATAATTCGTTTTAAAACATTTAATATGATATATAAAATACCACGTAAAAGTTAAAGCAGAAGAGTGTCTGGATTTGGGATGAAGTTCATAAATGCCTGGAATTTAGCATAGTAGTTCTTCATGTTAAGATGGTAATAATATGCGCCGCGTTTTGAACCCGCTTTATCTTTTTCCGCTAATTTTATCAGCAAACCGGTAGCTAAAACCCTTTTACTAAAGTTTCTTTTATCAATTGTTGTATTAAAAACACTCTCATAAAGGGTTTGCAACTGTGGTAAAGTAAATCTGCTTGGTAAAAGTTCAAATAAGATAGGGTGTAAAGCAGCCTTATATCGTATCCTTCTTTTGGCCGTTTCGACCATTTCCTGCTGATCGAAAATTAATTTCGGCACACGTTTCAAATGAAACCATTCAGCATGATAATCATTACTCAACTGTGTTTCATACTTATGAATATCAATTAAAGCAAAGTAAGCTGTAGAAACTGTACGCTCAATCGGATCGCGCAGCGTGTCCCCAAATGTATGTAGTTGTTCCAGATAAACCCCTTCTAATCCAGTTAGTTGCTTTAATATTCTATTAGATGCCTGGTCTAAGCTTTCGTTTACCTGAACAAAGCCACCCATTAAACTCCAGTTACCTTTTTCGGGCTGAAACCCTCTTTTTATTAAAAGAATCTTTAGTGCATCGCCATCAAATCCAAAAATGATACAGTCAACTGCTAATAAGAGCCGGGTTTGTTTAGAATATTTTTGCATTTCTGAAGGTTCGGTTAAATAAATGGATAACGCAAATGTAACATATTGTAATATATAAAATAAATACGGTTTGTTTTTTTTATAAAAAGGCTATTTAAATATGTTATCGATGGTTTAATAGTGTACTTATTACACTTAATAGATGATAATTTTTTTTAGTGTTTATTTCACAATTAATTTTTTTTTGCCTTACTTCGATTATTATTAGGATCATAAACCGTCCTGTTATTATAAACCAAACCAATTATTAAAGAAGAAAATTATGAAATATCCTTTTGCGGTATTTGATCCCTGATTTATCAGAGATACAATTAGGCAGGTTTTGACGCGTGATCATTTGAGAGGTGAGGCCCGTCAAATCCTTATGATATATTACCGGTGATAACCGGTACCAATTTTAAACCAATTAATAACTAATCAAATAATTATGAAAACACCTCGACTCAAATTACCGGAAATAATCATGCGTGCCGCGCTATTAATTCTGGTTCAGATCTTGTGTTACCAGCTAACAAATGCGCAAACCCTAATAACAGGAGTTGTTAAGGATGAGAACGGAACTACCTTACCGTCGGTTAGCGTGCAGGTTAAAGGCAAAAGCACCGTAGCCTCAACCGATCTGAATGGTGCTTATAAGATCAATGCAAACAAAGGCGATATAGTACAATTTAGATTTGTAGGATATCAAACTCAAGAGATAACTGTAGGTGACCAAACATCCGTGAATATTAGTCTTCAGCCTGATAACAAAGATCTGAGCGAAGTAGTGGTTACTGGTTACACCAAACAATCCAAACATGATGTTACCGGGGCGGCATCCACAATATCAGCAAGTGTAATTGCAGAAATGCCAGTAACCAGTGTTGAAGGAGCTATTCAAGGTCGTGTGGCAGGTGTAACGGTAGACGGTCAGGGTGGTCCGGGCAACCCACAGGTTATTCGCATCAGGGGCATAGGTTCATTTGGCAATAATGACCCATTATACGTGATTGATGGAGTGCAGATTAGAGTAGGTACATCAGCAGGAAGCCAGGATATTTCCAGTTTGCTCAATCCTAATGACATTGAATCACTTACAATATTAAAAGACCCATCCCTGATAGCACTTTATGGCGCTCAAGGCAGCAACGGCGTGATTGTGATTACCACTAAAACCGGTAAACTGGGTGCGCCAACCTTAATATATGACGGATATGTGGGTATAGAAAATCCGCGTAATCTGCCTAAAATAATTAACCCTCAGCAGCAAGCTGATGCGTTATACAATTCATATAAAAACTCTGGTTTACCAATACCTTCTTCTGTTTCATCATTTTATGGCAATGGAAATACTCCCGTTCTGCCTGATTATATTATTGAGACTGGTGCAGGCAATATAGGTGTTGCGGTAGGTAATGCGCAGGCAAATCCTGCTTTATACAACCAGCAAAACTACAGGATATTGCAAGCAAACAAGGCTGGAACGAATTGGTGGGGTGCATTGTTTAACCCCGCCTTAACTCAAAACCACAATGTAAGTGTTAGTGGTGCAACTGATAAAAGTAATTACGCAGTAACATTTGGCTACCTGGATGACCAGGGGACCTTACTTAATTCCTACTTTAAAAGATACACTTTAAGAGTAAACACCCTATTTAAAATTCAGCCTTGGCTTAGGATCGGCGAGAATGTAGGAATGTCTTATGCTTCTCAAAATACCGAAGGACGTTCAGCAACCAATGACATTGCAGAATTATATATTCTATCGCCGCTATTACCTAAATATGATATTCAGGGAAATCTTGCCGGAACAAATAAAGCTTTGATACTGGGCAATACAGGCAACCCGTATAGTAGCAGGGTAAATTCATTGGGCGATAAAAATTACAGCCAGTCTGTGGTAGGCACTGCATTTGCTGAAGCAGATTTAATAAAAGGGCTTACTTATACCAACCAGATAGGGTTTCAATTTTTTCCCAATGAATCTCATGGATATACGCCTGTTTTATACCAGGAACCCATACCAATTCCCGTAAATGTATTTAGTGAGGGCGGTGACTATTCCACAGATTGGCGTTGGTTGAATAAACTGGCCTATACTACTACGATTAATAACATTCATAATATTTCTGCCTTTGTTGGCTATGAAGCAGAGCAGTTTGCCTATCGTAGTTATGGAGGAACAACAGGCAATATTGGATATCCTTCTACAAATACCGAATATTTAGGCAATGGTAATACGGGAACAAGCAGTGCCTATGTGCCTACAGTTTTTGGTAGTGGTGATAAATATACCAGCATTTCCACATTTGCCAATGTGGGTTATTCATTATTAGATAAGTATCTTTTTAACGCGACCGTGAGACGAGACGGTTCTTCAAAATTTTATCAAGCTCAGGAATATAAAAACGTTGGTGCTGTTAGCGCTGGCTGGAGAATTTCGAAAGAAAGCTTTTTGGAAAATGTGAGTTGGTTAAGTGACCTGAAAATAAGAGGTTCCTTTGGTACGGCGGGGAATAACGTAGCACCATCGGGCATATATCTTACAACTCTTAAAGGTGATAATTTTGGAAATTATGACCTTGGCGGAACAAATGCTACATCAATGAGTGGATTTTATACTTATCAGCTTGGTAACCCTCAACTAACATGGGAAACTAACAAGACCACAAACCTCGGATTTGATGCTGCATTTTTTCACAACAGTTTAACAGCATCATTTAACTGGTACAACAGGACAACTGATGGGTTAATCTATCAACCACCGAGTTCGGGTACACAAGGTTCAGCTTTAGCCGCTTATGAAAACATTATGAATTTTTCAAATAAAGGTATCGAACTAGAACTGACCTACAAAACTCACATCGGTGATGTTAAATTCGACATGGGGGGTAATATTACTACCGATAAAAACAATGTTAATTATATAGATGGCCTTTCTGGAGCTTTTATACAAGGTGGTCAATATGGATCAAACGGAGCAATTTACCTTACACGCAGCGAAGTTGGCAGGCCTGTTTCCAGTTTTTATGGTTATGAATATCAGGGATTATATAAAACCCAGGCGGATATATCTAATCACGCTACAGAAGGTTCCCTTGGAATAACTTCCGATAATGCATTGGGGCATGTAATGTATAGGGATATTAATAATGATGGTAAAATCGATCAAAATGATCAAACTTACCTGGGAAGTCCAATTCCTAAATTTACTTATGGATATAACCTTGATGTATTTTATAAGAGCTTAGATTTAAGTATATTTTTTC
>JAQBOK010000018.1 GCA_028288085.1 Mucilaginibacter sp. | reverse complement strand
CCGGGGGGCTAACATTTAAACCACCCAAATATGACGACAGTTTAAATGTACTACCTGCAATACTGTAAGTGCCCGATAAACTATCCTGAGATTCTACGGTAAAGAAATTATTGGAAGAAAAATAATGACTAACACTTACATAACTGCCATTTCTATTAAAATCAGTATAGCTTACATCGCCGGCAGATGCGTTAACCGTGGTATCGGTTTGCTTTACACTATCAACATATACCGTATATTTTTCCTGCTGTAAATTCCATTTGCCTACAATAAGCAAACTGGCATTACCAATGATATTAGGACTCGAATTATCATTATCTTTTTGACAAGCGAATAAACCGCATATCAAAAGCGCACAAACAAACAGGTAATAGAAATTCCGCATAAGCTTTAGGTTGATAGTCAACCCTTTGGTTAAATAAAATTAAAATTAATAAATCTCATTTACAAAAAAATGTTTACAGCAAATCAAGCTTCAATTCTGTTCAAAGAAAACTACCATGCCGAAGCCCACGTTGTTGTAAACCAAGGCGGAACAAGCTCTGGCAAAACCTTTGCCATAATGCAGGTTTTATTTTGTATTGCCTGCGCAAATGCCGGGCAGGTAATTACCATAGTGGGCCAGGATATACCCAACCTTAAAGCGGGTGCCCTGCGCGATGCCTTAAAAATATATGCAGATTCTGAGCAAGTGGCAGGCTGTATCACATCATACAATAAAACAGAACGTGTTTTTGTATTCGGCAATGGAACAATAATGGAATTTAAAAGTTATGATGATGCACAGGATGCCAAATCGGGTAAACGCGATTATCTTTTTGTGAACGAGGCTAACGGCATTGATTACTATATGTATATTGAACTTGCATTACGCACCAGGAAGAAAATTTATATTGATTACAACCCAAATTCGGCTTTTTGGGTGCATGATCATCTTATAGGCCGGTCCAATACGCAGCTCATCATTTCAGACCATCGCCATAATCCATTTTTGGCAGAGAGCATGCGCGATAAAATTGAATCTCTTAAAGCTGTTGACCTGGAACAATGGAAAGTTTACGCGCGGGGCATCACCGGGAAAATAACCGGGCTGATACTTAACAACTGGCACCTGTGCGATACCATACCACCCCATGCAAAACTGATAGGCATAGGGCTCGATTTTGGTTTTACCAATGACCAAACGGGCTGCATTGAAGTGTACAAACAAAATGGCGAACTATGGATAAATGAATTATTGTATGAAACAGGCTTAACCAATCCGGATATATCTAAAAGATTAATAAATATGGGGGTAAGTAAAAGAGCGGGGATAGTTGCCGACAGTGCCGAACCAAAATCCATTGAAGAACTAAGGCGCTTGGGATGGCGTATTACCGGGGTTAAAAAAGGCGCCGATAGTGTTAAAAACTCCATAGATATTTTAAAACGATATAAGCTGAATATTACCCTTAACAGCCTTAACCTGCGGAACGAACTGGGCAGGTACAAGTGGCGTGTTGACCGCGCTGGCCGCACGCTTAATGAGCCTGTTGACCGGTGGGACCACCTGATAGATCCATTGCGCTATGTTGCATTAAATAAATTAAAAATCGGTAACTTAGGTAAGCCAAAAAGCTGGTTCCCATATGCGCCACGGTCGCCCGAAGCGGGAGTTTTGGAGGGGATGATGAACGGTTTGAAATTTGGACGCCAATTAGAAAAAATGAAATAAAAATATGATTGTTAAAAATTTAAAAAGCTCCGCCATTTGCGGGTTGGGGGCAATATGATCGAAAAAACACTGAAGACCACCGATGGTAAACTACAGGTAAGGATACCAACCATTCTGAATGAGATAGCCCTGGGCCAGATGATGGCCATGCAGGAAAAGCATTACATGGACGATCTGGAAGCCATTAGCATCCTATCGGGAATACCACGGGAAGAACTTTATACCGTAACCAACATTGATGATTTCCAGGTATTTGGTGATTATGTGCAATCATTGGCACAACAGATAAAATACCTGTATGACAGCGATATTGTTCCAAATAAGGTGACTTTTATGCTGGGTAAACGAAAAGTAGTTGTAAACGTTATCCGCAACCTTTCTGTTGAACCCGCAGGCGCGTTTTTGGCGGCAAGGGATATTATTGCCGATGAGATAAACGAGCATATTAAACTGTATGGCGAAGATGGATGGCAGGAAAATTTTCAGCCCTCGCTAAAAGCCTGTTGCCAGGTGCTGGCACACTACTTTTTTTGCAGGGCCACCGGCAAAAAATACGATGAATACGAGGCTGAAGAATTTGGTGAAGAAATAAAAAAACTACGGGTAACGGAGGCGCTGCCCATAGCCAAACATTTTTTTTCCTGTTATCCAGACTTATTGAAACAGAGAATAGGCTTCTTTCAACGCCTGCATCAATACTGGAGAAGAAGGCAGGTATTCAGGCGTTTGAAAAATTTAAATACATAAACACGGTAAACTCCCTCGCCGGTGGCGATGTAACCAAATGGGCCGATATACTTAACCTGCCCTATGACCGTGTACTTACCAAACTACTGCTCAATAAAACGGAAGCGGATTATCAGCGGCGATATCAGGAGCTTTTAAACGCGCAAGGATAAATTTCCCTCTTGAGAATAATGACATAGGGGTGGGGCGAGATTAAAATTAATACTTTTTAACAGTGTAATAATATAACTCATCGCCTGCATGTACTAAGCGTAATGTATCATTATTAGCAGATTTAAATAGCTTGTCTCCACTTTTAGCAACAGCATCCAACGGTGGTAAATTATTTAGTGGAATTGGTATTATTCTATATTCAACTTTATTCACGTATATCATAACATAATCCCGGCATCTGTAAATTGTATCTATTTTTCCACTGATTTTAGCTTGATGAAAATCATTGTATTTTCCAATTCTTGCTAAGAATAAAAACAATCCGAATAATATTATAGGAATTAATATCAAAAGCTTCTTCACTGCTATAAGGTTTACACAAAGCTACCGCATTTTAACAAAACTTCTGTCCGAATCATAATTAACAGAAATTAGATAGGGCTGATTCAGCTCAACTAATAACAAATCACCATTATAACCTATCAACAACCCATGCCCATACGTAACCAAATTGAAGCGGTAAGCCAAACGCTTACGGAACAACCAACCTTTATTTACGGCACCGTAAATGAAATTAATTCATTAGCCGATGACGCATCCTTCCCTTGCATTTTCATGTACCCATTGCAACCTATAGGTAGCGGCAGACGGTAAATTAACCTGGAGCGATGGAGTTTACATTTTACAATGGTATTACCAGCACGAGTACCAGACTGTAGCATAATACTGTGCAATCAGGGTGTGCCCGGAAGCGGATTCGAACCGCTACATCCTTGCGAATGCCACCCCCTCAAGATGGTGCGTCTACCAATTTCGCCACCCGGGCTGTTTTAGTATCAAGTAGCTAGTATCTGGTATCAATTGTTTTTTTGATAACACACGCAACCGACACTTTTAAATCAAGTCTTGATACTTGATACTAACTACTTGCTACTACTAAAAAGATGTGCCCGAAGAGAGACTCGAACTCTCAAGAGACAATTCTCAACGGCTTCTGAGACCGCAACGTTTACCAATTTCGCCATCCGGGCATTAAGGCTGCAAATATAATCGTTTCGGCCACATTGCTAAATATAAATATTAAAATCTGCGCATTTTGCAAAAATGAGCATAAAAGCTACCTTAGGATACTATTTAAAAGCTATGCCAAAATACACATCTATCATTTTATTATCTTTTGTATTAATTGCATTCTCATCGTACGCTCAGCGTATTGAAACATTACAACAGGGCAACCCAACAAGTATACGCGGCTTATCCGTAGTTGACGATAATACGGCATGGATAAGCGGCAGCAAGGGCAATATCGCCATTACAACAGATGGTGGCAAAACGTGGAATTGGCAACAGGTTAAAGGTTTTGAAAAGGCCGACTTCAGGGATATTGAAGCATTTTCAGATAAGGAAGCGATTATCATGAGTTCGGGTACGCCGGCACTGATCTTAAAAACTACTAACGGGGGTGTAAACTGGCAGGTAAAATACAAAAACACGGATACCTCTTATTTCCTTGATGCAATGGATTTTTCCGATAAACAACACGGCTATGTTTTAGGTGATCCGATAAATAATAAATTTGTACTGCTCGAAACAAAGGATGGCGGCGAAACATGGAACCCATTTAAAGATCCGCCTGTAGCCCTACCGGGTGAGGCGGCCTTTGCGGCGAGTGGTACCTGTTTGAAGGTGGTTGATAAAAACACGATCACAATTGTAACCGGCGGAACACACAGCCGGGATTTGACATGGGTCCAAAATATCAATACAGTTGATGAATGGAGTTATATTGATCTCCCTTTCTCAAATAAAAAGCAAAGCGAGGGTATATTTTCTTACGCCTGTAATGATAAAGCCACCGTTTATGTTGGCGGAGATTACACAAACGATAAAAGGCCCGACTCTACTGCGATGTATTGGCAATCTGATGGATCGCACGTAGGTGGTCCTGTACACTTATCAAAGTCACCGCCAGCCGGTTTCCAATCCTGTGTTGAATACATTTCCGGCAATACTTTCCTTTCAACCGGCACTCCGGGAAGCAATATCACTACTAATGGCGGCCAAACATGGACCAAAATTGATGCCACCAGCTATAACGTTTGTCGTAAAGCCAAACACGGAAAACTGGTTTTATTGGCCGGAAACGGTGGCAAAATCGGTATTTTTAAGCTATAGTCTACTGGTTATGAAGTGCTTATTTAATACTTTAAAATTTATTAAAAATAGGCTTGCAACCAATATCAATAAACTCTATATTTGCACCACTTTAACCGGAACGGTTAAATGATTCCGTAGCTCAGCTGGTAGAGCATAACACTTTTAATGTTGGGGTCCTGGGTTCGAATCCCAGCGGGATCACGAATTTAAAGCCCTGTAAATCAAGCATTTACGGGGCTTTTTCGTGTAAATATCATGATAAAAAATCCACTTATTATTGTTCAATAATTCAATTTTCACCTTCAAAAATTCCTTTTACTGCAAAAAAAAGGCGCGATCCCGCCCACTTTCTATAAAGCAATAACGTCCATCAAAAATCGACTTAAACAACTATAGATCAATTACTTATTTCGACAAATCTGATTGTTTATTTATGATCCCGTGTGATCCCGGTGGGATCACGTCCTTTCGAAAAAAGACCTGTCCAAAACGGACCTTTTCTGTCCAAAATATGATTTACAAAAAGTCAAATCTGACTAAATCAGGTCAAATCAATTTTTATCCATTTGGGTGAGTATAAATCGCCATCACTTTTGGGCACCAGTTAAGTAAAAAAGTGGTTATGAAGTGTTAGTTATTACAATATTATCTCCCCTATTTCTATCCCGATTAACCGAATTTGTTGGTTATGTTTCGGGCTGAACATGAAAAATAATCAAAATATATCTTTGCTTTTTTGGCATAGAAAATCAAAACAGAATAAGAATGGCTATGCCCCGATTATATGTCGAATCAGTATTAAAGGAGGACCTAAAGCGGAGATTGCGATCGGTAAAAAAGCACATTTTGACGAATGGGATCTAGACAACAAGAAAGCTAAAGGCAAAGACAAGGAAACCAAGGAAATAAATCTTAAAATCAGCGAATTGACTGTTGATTTAAATCGGTATTTTATATTTCTACAAGGTCGGTACGAGAAAATCACAGCATTAATGCTTAAGAATGTTTACTTGGGTAAACCAGCGAAACAGCAGAAAGTTGTTAACAAAAGCGAAAAGCTTATAGAAAAGAAATCATCAATCCCCACCTTTTTGCAAACGGTCGATATACATATTACAAATTTTGAAAAGATGGTTGAAAAGGGACTGCGCTCCTCGGAAACGTTAAAACAATGGAACTCAACGAGAACGAAATTACAAGAATTTTTGCCTTATAGATATGGTGCCTTTGACATGAACCTCGACAAAATCAAATATTCCTTTGCCCTTGATTTTTACTTGTATTTAATCACTGAACAGAAAAAAGTAATTAGGGATGCCGCGGCCAAAAATCACATCAAAAAAACAAAAGGCATATTGAACTTTGCGGAACGAAATAACTGGATAAATAAAAACCCACTCCTGCAGTTTAAATGCGGCACAGAGGAAAAAGAAATTGAACCATTGGAGATTATAGAGGTGGAAAAGATATGGAGAAAGAAAATCTCGATACGTCGCCTGGCTGAAGTAAGGGATGCATTTATCTTTCAGTGTTTTACTGGATTTGCCTTTCAGGACGTATATGCTTTAACACCCGAAAACATTGTAGTGGTGGGAATGCGCAAGGAGCGTTGGTTGATCAAAGGCAGGGGGAAAACCGGAGTTATAGAGATGGTGCCAATCATGCCGATTATCGAAGAAATACTTTCGCGTTATGAAAACCATCTCTGCAGAACCGAGCACGGACGGCTAATACCGATAAATAGTAATTATCGTTACAATTGCTATTTAAAAGAACTTGCAACGATTTGTGACATAAACAGGGATCTCAACACACACCTTGCAAGGCATACTTTCGCTGACATCATGTTAAACATATTGGAATTTTCGTTGGCGGAGGTGAGTAGAATGCTCGGTCATAAGACAATCCGAACAACCCAACGCTACGCGCGCGCTAGGAAACAATTGATTAGCAAGACTTATGCTAACCGGAGAAAAGTTTTATTTACAAAATGTGGGCAGTTGAGACGAATAAGCTTGTCTTAGTGATAAACTTAATGGTGTTAATTTAACTGATTTTCGGCGGCGAAATACTGTCGAGTTGTTCTATTCTTAACTTAAAAAGATAAGGGATATTTGCTTTGCTGGTCATAATTTTAAAAGCGACAGGTACCCGGTATTATCCAAATCCTACAGGTGGCGTCGCTGGCAGGCTTTAGTTGATCGTCTATTTCCTCCTGGATCTTATCAATCACCATGGAAGAAGAAAAATAGTCGCCTGTAATTCCGTAATGATTCCGCAATGCCTCAAAGTCGTTCTTGAATGCATCGACAGATGAGTTGGCCTGGTCCGCTAAGTTTTTAAAGGTGGCGATCATTACCGGGTAATTATTGTTGAAATTTATCGGACTTGTGCAAAATCAATCAATCGGCCATCGTGCGCGAATCGATAATCGAAACGGTTAAGCCGTAAAATAACTTCACCGGTGCCATCCCCGATAATGACTTGGTATCTTCCGAAGTTGAGTTCCTGAAAGCCTTTCATGGTAATCGGGTAAGCGTAATGGGTAACGCGGATCATGTGGAGATTGACCCATCCGTTTTCGTGGGTGTGCAGCGGAATAAACTCATTCCCGAATGCAGCCGGTATCGCGCCCTAGGCTTCGCATTGTATATTGATCTCTTTTTGTAGTTGAAAATCGTCACCCGAACGGTATTTGTAGGCCCCTTTGGAGATACGGTCATAAACAGTCTTGTTTACCTTCTGGAGGTGCTTGGCCCAATGTGAGAAACCGTCGTCATATTGAAA
>JAQBOK010000008.1 GCA_028288085.1 Mucilaginibacter sp. | reverse complement strand
TTGTGCGTTCGATACGTTTTGAAGAAACAGTAGATTTATAATTATCAGGCCGAAGATTGGTTTCATAATGACGGTATATTTTCGAATGCAATTTAAAAAAAATATTAGCTAAAACGATTTACTGATTGTTATTTATCTACAAATGGTCATCTAATATAAAAATCATTAAAGCGGAGTAATTTTCTTTCCCGTGATAAAGGACTTGATTGTGGCTATAAGCTGTAACAAAGAAGATTGACACGTGCCGCCGGAAAATCAAAGGATATCAGAGTGGAGCAAAGCCACAGATTCTATCATTGTGGGTTTTTGTTCTCTAAATTCATCGGTAACTACTGCCTTTCTTTATCGAATCAAACTCTTTCATTCGCATGTGGAGGTTTACAATTCGCTTAAAATCAATATAGAACGATTCGTGATTTGTATACCCTCATTTACCTAAACGCCCTTGCAGTAATGCAAGGGCGTTTAGGGTTTAATATTAAATGGCTTTATTATTAATGAGAATCAAGAGCAGAATTTATTGAGCATCCCACCAAACGTGATCGGCCGTAGTTGCACTTTGCTGAGGTTGAGGGTTTGCCAAAAGTTCACTGGAAGGATACGGCCACCGTCTGGGGATATAGTTGACAAATGCATTTTTTAGCGGTGTAATCACGGGGAAGCCTGTACGCCTCAAATCATTATAAGCTTCTACAGAAAGAAAATCAGCTATGTATTTTTCTGAAATGATGTCTTGTATGGCATTGGCAGTTGTTAAAACAGGCCTTGAAGTTATATAGGCAGTTTGATCTAAAAGGCTTACTCCTAATAATGACATGTGAGAGGCTATCGCCGCCTGGTAAATTGGTTCAGCCACAGCAGCTCCTTGCTTTATAAATGTAGCTTCTGCCTTAATAAATAATGCCTCACTATATGTTGTTACAATTAACGGAGCGGCTGCCCCTGCAACATTTTTGGGATTTAAAGGTAAAGAGCCGCCGAAGAAAAAACCTATAGTAGAGTACACTGTATAGTCGGGTGCGGGATCAGCTCCTGATTCCCTGCCAGTATAGATGCCCGAAGAATTGACATTAGCCATAATTGGCAATCTGGGGTCGTTATTGGTTATTAAACCGTCAATGAAATGTTTCGCCAATACTACACCTCCCGCACCGGGTAAAGTACCACCATACCAGGGGTTTTGATCATTAGCGCTCCCCGTATAAGCGATAGTAGCATTATCGCTGTTATCTTTAAATCCATTGTTCACTGCGGCAAGGGCGCTATCAGCCTGTGCAGCGGCAGTATGCCCTGGCGCTTTGCTTAACCGTAAATAATATCTTGCTTTAAGCGTATAAATAAACTTTTTCCATTTACTCATGTCGCCGCTGTAAATAAAATCATCCGTTGAAGGCGCTATAGGGCTTGCCGGCTGATCAACATAATATAAGGCACTATCTAAAAGAGATTGCACTGCATGATAAATAGATTCCTGGCTGTCATATTTGGGTTTCGGAATATGTACGTTATTTGCTTGTGAATAAGGAATATCATTCCAGAAATCAGTGGCAACAGCAAGGTTAAAAGCGTATAATGTTTTGCCAATTGCTACATATTGATTGTGATGGGCTGCCTCTGCCTGGCTAATCATAACTTTCAAATTTTGAAATATGGCAGGATACAAACCGAAGCTCCAGGTGTTATCCACATCTGCCGGAAATACCTCATAGGTTTCGAGGGTTGGTGTTGGCTGGTTTATGGATACCTGTTGTGTCCAATAGCTGGCAGCAACACCGCACTCGCCAACTACTGTATTACCGGCCATCGTTTTTTCAATGGGGCCCAATAGCAGCGATTCACTTACGCCAGTTGGATTATTGGGATTTTTGTTTACATCAAGATACTTCTTACATCCCGTACCAATCAGTATTACACAAAATACGGTGAACGTAATTTTTATATACTTTTTCATATTAGTCTTTTTTTGTGTTGTTTGTTAAAGTGTAGCTTTTAAACCAATGATGATACTACTGTTGGAGGGCACCACAAAATTGGCAAATCCCTGCCCGTTACCGCTTCCATCTAAACTTACTTCCGGATCTGATCCTGTATAATTCTTATGCAGGATAAAATTGGTTCCGGTTAAAGTAAGGGTTAGTTTTTTGATCACCTTACCAGTTAC
Organism: Mucilaginibacter sp.; assembly: GCA_028288085.1. GTDB lineage: Bacteria > Bacteroidota > Bacteroidia > Sphingobacteriales > Sphingobacteriaceae > Mucilaginibacter. Next base: position 28,760 of record JAQBOK010000008.1, on the reverse strand, counting down.
AAAAGAGCCGAAATTATAGCCCAATGATACCTGACGAAGTTTTACATATGAACCATCCTCAACAGACGACTCGTCAGCTGCGGCCAAAATATTGGTATAGTAATTTTGATCCAGAACAACAGGCGTAGTGTTTACCTTGCCGGTACTTTGTATAATTCCTGGGAATACCTTTGTAGATCCTCTATTCTCGGTTACAATAGGCGTACCATACACAAATAAATAATGGTTATCCAGGTTTAGGATATCACCGCCATGCTTCCAATCAAGTACAAATGAGAAAACAAAAGATTTGTAGTTAAAGGTATTAGAGATCGCGGCTATAAATTTTGGCGTGACGTTGCCGATAGGCCCAAGATCATTGGCTATTTGCGGGTAGCCAGCATCTGACAATAGCAATTGGCCACTTGAATTACGCTGAAAATGGGTGCCATAAATAACCCCATATGCCTGGTTTGGATAGGCGAATATTCCGGGGTTTACAAAGCCGCCAAATTGAAGATAAGGTATACCTGGCGCCAGGCTAATAACTTCGTTTTTGTTTTTGGTGAAATTCAAACTGGCATTCCAATTAAAATCTTTTGATTTTATAGGGGTACCGCCCAGCACAATTTCAATTCCCTGGTTTCTGATGGAGCCTGAGTTTAAACTGGCGGCCACAAAACCGGTTGATGGTGCAATTGGGGTATTAGGAGATAGCAAGTCAGAGCTGGTTTTATTATAATAAGTAACATCCAGAGAAAGCCTGTTCATAAAAAACTTGGTTTCCAGGCCCATTTCAAATTCCTTTATGCTTTCATTTTTGAGCGGGAAATCATTTGTATTAGTCAACTGAAATCCATTTTGACCATTAATGGGGAACCCGGTTGTCTGGTAATAAGCGTTGACCAAACTGTATGGGTTTATATCATCGTTACCAACTACAGAGTAAGAAACCCTTAGTTTACCGAAATCAAAGAAACTTTGAGACATCCCTAACGCTTCAGTAAAAATAAATCCGGCGCTTGCAGAACCGTAAGGATAGAATTGCTTATTTGAAGATAAAACCGACGATCCATCATAGCGGCCTGTTACAGCAAGCGTCAGCATTCTTTTATACTCAAGGTTGGCCTGCGCATAAAATCCTAATTTTCTTTTTAAGTAAGAGCCATACGTAGCGTTTACCGTATTGGTATTACCAATATTATATAGGCCCGGACTGGATAGATCTGCGCCGTGAACATAATTGCTACTAGTGTAGTTAGAGAATATGTTGTTGCCAAGTATGGCATCAAAAGTCAGATCCTTGTTAATGTCTTTCCTCGCTTCAATGATCAAATCATTATTAAATTGCATAAACTGATTTTCACGGGTGAACAACTGCCCAAGTCCATCCCCGCCAATTACGCCTATATTTTCATGATAGTCTGTATTGTTAACATACATATCTGCACCAAATCTTTCTGTAATGGTCAACCATTTTAATGGGTTATAGGCAAGGCTAACAACCGGTAAAATACGGTTTGTATTATCCTGTAACCCGGTATTAGCAAGCAGCCAATATGGATTATTGCGTGACAAACGGTATAGCTGCTGTGAGCCATCCGGGTTAGTTGTTGGAAGAGGATCCCATGAGATGGGGGCAGCATAAATTGTCCAAAGCGGATTTGATAAGCCATTACCTTCCAGCAAACGGTGGTTTTGGGAATTAACAAAATTAAATTGTGTACTTAATGTGAGGTTACTAAGGAGCTTTGTAGTGTATTTAGTAAAAAAGGAATTCCTTATATAATTTGTTGTTGGTTCAGTCCCATCCGTTTTTAAGTAAGAATAAGATACCAGGTAGCTGGATTTATCGCCAAAGCCACTTACACTAATATTATTGTCAGTTGTGTGCCCGGTATTAAAAAAATCTTTTACATTATTTCTTTTTTGAACGGGTTGGCCATTCACTTTTAATGTATCAATTCGCGGGCCCCATGAATAACTACTGTAGTTACCCGGAAGGTTACCATTTACGTAAACGCCATCTAATCCCTGAGCATATTCATTCTGAAATTTTGGTAAAATCGGATTTTCAAAAGAATAGCTGGAACTAAAAGAGACAGTAGGCTTACCATTTTCACCCTTTCCTGCGCCGTTTTTTGTTGTGATCAAAACCACCCCTCTTGATCCGGCAGATCCATATAATGCTGTAGCAGCGGCCCCTTTAAGCACGTTAATGCTTTCAATAATATTCGGATCAATATCACTGCCTCTATTGGTAGTGCCGCCATTGCCTAACGAGCCACCCGGATTTCCCGCTTCACCATTATCCACGGGTACGCCATCTATAACAATCAAGGCAGTATTATCGCCAAATAATGTACTGTTTCCGCGAATTAATATCTGTGAAGAACTACCGGGCATACCGCTTGAGTTGGTGATTTGAACGCCGGCAACCTTACCTGCTAATGCATTTATCAGATTGTCTTGTTTTGCGTCTACCAGGGCGGCCCCACTTACTTCCTGTGTGGCATAAGTAAGTGTCCTTTTCTCTCTTTTAACACCCAGTGCTGTTACAACTACTTCGGTTAGCGCTGTGTTAGATGATTTTAATGTAATGTTTAAATTTTGAGCATCACCGACGGGAATCTCCGTGGTTTGGTAACCTATTGTGCTTGCAATTAAAATTGTATTTGCAGAAATACTGATTTTAAATGAGCCGAAGGCATCAGTACTCACTCCTTCATTGGTGCCTTTCAGCCTGATCGCTACTCCTGGAATAGCATCTCCCGTTGCATCTCTAACTGTGCCGGTTACTATGCGCGTTTGAGCAAACGCCGGTACCGAACAGATTAGCAGCAATAAAAATAAAGTAATTTTTTTGTTCATGGGTTTTTAGTTAATAATAAAAACCCAATTTAGTTATATTTTTTTCTTTTTGCGAAAAATTATAGCTGTTTGATAAATATAATATCTAATAAAGCAATAAAAGCTACAATTAATGTAATTTTTAAACAATAATTAAATTGGTGATTTTATATGAATGTGCGCTGTTTATATCGAAATTTTACCCTCTGGATGGCTGTTGGATCACACTCAAAGGTTATAGTTTAATTTATTGATAGTTTAACTCCAAAGGCTGGCAAATGATTGAAAATTCCTTGTTGGCGCCTGCCAGGAATTTGAGACGCTATTGTTTTGTAGAACTGGCTGAGATCTCACGCCTTGAATTACATTAAACTTTACGGGTATTGTTTTGTTAGGATAGTGTTGATTATGAAATGTATTATGATCATGGTTAAATAAATTACAGCCCTATGAAAATCAGAATATGGTTACCAGTGATATTGCTGGTACTAGCCGTTACTCAAAGTTGTGTCAGCAACAAAAAATATGCTGAATTACAGGCAAATTACAATAAGTCATTAGATACTAATCGTAACCTGAAACAAAGCTGGCAGATTACACAACAGGAACTTGCCGGATCAAGAAGCCGGGTACAAAGCCTTGAAGAACAAATTGCATCGGCAAAAACAAATGCCGCTGCCCTACAGGATGCATTAAATAAATGTTTGGCAGGCAGCAACCAGGGAAATGTGAATATTGCCAAATTGGCCGACCAGATAAACGCATCTGACAAATACATACAACACCTGGTGGACCTTAAGAATAAGAGCGACTCACTTAATTTGATATTAACCAATAATCTTACCCGCTCATTAAGTCAGGATGAAATGAAGGATGTTGATGTAAAGGTGCTTAAAGGTGTTGTTTATATATCCCTATCTGATAATATGCTTTATAAATCGGGCAGTTACCAAATTTCAGATAAAGCAGGTCAAACACTAAGCAAAATTGCCAAGATCATTAACGATTATTCTACCTATGATGTGCTGATTGATGGTAATACGGATAATGTACCGATATCACAGGTAAATATCCGTAACAATTGGGACTTGAGCGCTTTAAGGGCATCGTCTGTAGTGCAGGCGTTGCAAAATACTTACAGTGTAGACCCTAAACGTTTAACAGCAGGTGGCCGTGGCGAATATAACCCCGTTGCAGATAATGGTACTGTTACAGGCAAAGCCCAAAACAGGCGTACGCAGATTATTATAACACCAAAGCTGGATCAGTTTATGTCGCTTATTGGCAAAGATCCGCAGAAACCAGGTCAATAAGGTTTTCATTTATATAGAAAGGCCATAAGACTTTAAATAAACTATCCGCCTTTTGTTTTTAACGCCTCTCAGGAAACTGAGGGGCGTTTTTCTTGTTTATTCCTCTGGATTTTTTCAAGGAAGGCTTTTATTCTGAAATAAAAGTTAGCATCGTAGAGATGCTAATTCAAACCGTTTTTTACTACAAGGCAGTTTCTGAAATTTAACAAATATGAAAATAACCTAAAAACTAACAATGGGTATTTTCCGAAATATATATGCGTAGTTATACGCTTTTCCTTGTAGTTAATAATTCTTTATTTTACAACACCCTGACTACCAATTGCCCGGATCATTTAAATAATGTAATTTATGCAACAGCAGGATCTAACCACGCTTATTACAGAACTTACCGCCTCCCTGGGTCAGCCCATTGGAGGCGACGCTGCTAATGTGCTTCAGCAAAAGATAGCGCCAATGCTCGGGAATGACCTGCGGCAAACGATAACAAGTCCTGTGATCGTTACCGCACCTGTTACGCCCCCTGTGCAGCCGGGTAGCGGGAAAATAAATATCACTTCGGCATTCCCCTTTTCCAATCAGATACTTACAGAAAGCCCGGGTATTTTTAAGACACTGGGTAACCGGCCGGTTACAACAATAACTGAGCACGCTGTAATTAGTTCCATAGGGTCAGGGATTTTGAACAATCTGCCCGTCAAAATCCCTGTTCGTCCTCCTGTCCAAATTCCGGTTCAACCTCCTGTCAAAATTCCTGTTAATCCAAGACCGATCCATTTGACGGAAATAATATCTGTATTTTTAGATACTAATACTACTACTCCAGCATTATTACTACCAGTTACCATCACGTTGTTTGGGCTGCAATTACCTAATCAGGATACCCATTATCCCGTAGCAGCAGGAAGCATTTGGATACTTTCTAAATTATTGTGCAGCAGCGCGCCCGCAGGAATGTATACAGGGCTTACCATCAGCGGCGGAACGATCTCTTTTAATCAAGAGCTTGCTTTAACAAATAAAGCTATTACTATGCCAGCCGGTGCTGTTTGCAGCCTGGCTCTTAATCTGCAACAACCGGTAGATACCACGGTTTCGCCAGACAATATTGGCATTGATGCCATGAACGCGAAAGTGCAGTTGCCAACACAGTTTAGTTTTAATTTAACAGAATCAGGCATAGGCATTGTTAGTATAGCCCAGGCCTCCTGGCAATTGTACGGAAGTGTCAATACCTTTCAATATGACCCTGGTCAAAGTCCTATTTATAATCCCGTATTAAATGGCATTTATATTGGATGCAAAGTCTCGGATCCAACTTTTACGGTTAGTCAGTGCGATTCCACTTTCTTTACTATAAAGGGCACTTCGCCTATCCTTGATGGTTATTGGGAATTGCCGGTAGCCGCCATTGATATTACCCTTGCAAATGTGGCGACAGGTACCGGGTCATTAGCGGTGATATGCGGAACCGGCCTGCAGGTAAACTGGATCGGTTTAAAAGGCGGATGGGTTAACCTTCTATTACCAGTACTTTCGGCCACGGTAGGAGCTATTGGCGTTACAGATCTCTTCGCCCGTAACCGTTATGCTACCCAGCATTATGATTTGTGGAGTAATGAATCAACCGGGCGATTATCTACCCTCGAACTTAGTTACGCGGATGGATTTGCGCTTTATTTTCTCAGCCTACAGAGTGGGGAAGAGTTGTTAAGCACGTCGGTGCATTTTATTGCAAATATTGACCGGCCTGTGCGTGTTGATGGGAACCCGGTAAGTGTGAAAGGAACCAACGGTTTGTTGTACCAGGTTTATACACCAGCCAGTAAGGTGTTCTTCTTATATGATGCTGCGCTTATTGCAGAAAATTATCCTCCTCCGCCCAATACCCCGTTAACCGAAGCACCCCAGGAAGCCATAGCCTTAACAAATGGGCTTTTAACCATAACCCCAGCTGCCGGCGTAATTATTTATGGACAACTGGCAACGCCCAATACCTTTACCACAGCAAAGCTTATTCTTTCTTTTGGCTTATATAATTTATTGCCTGCCTTACCAGATCCTTATGCATCCAATCATTTAATTGGCGGCTTAAGAGGTGATGGAATTGCCGGTGTGCCAGCAAGGCAGCCGCAAACAACACTTCCGTTAAGCGACGTAACCAGTTTGCTTACCGGAATGGTTAGCTGGCCGCAAGCCGCCGCAGACCCTAACGCTCCACAATTGGCTGATGTATCCTTTGCTATTTATCCGTTAGCTAATAACACGACATTTGGAGGGGCACAAATCAAACAGGAAGCGGTTTTTTCACCCCTGGCCACACAAACTCCCGCCCCACAGCAGACTTGGGACCAATATACGGAGGGATTTGGCCCTGCTGGTCTTTCCATGCTTGATGTGTCTACAAACGCCGACCTGATGGGTGTTTCCTTTTCTACTATAAACATACAGGCAAGCAGTGGCGACAATCGTTATGTTATCCATCCTGTTGATAATTCGGCAGAAACCGATATCCTGCAAATACTTGGAATGGACCTGGCCACTCCCGGGAAATTCATAAGGGCATTCACCGTTCCAGAAATTACCTGGGAGCCCACGATCAACCTTTCGGAGCCAGCTATTCCGCAGGACCCACCCGGAGGATGGCTTCTGTTTGGTGATGATGGCGGCCCTACCCAAATATTTAACAACAGTTCAGTGGTAGTGCCCATTGCACCGATCCCGGTCAGCAATTTTATTGTTGATAGCTATACCAATAATACTGCAAATAATCCGCTTATCACCGCTTCCTTGTTTACGCTGCCATTCGGAATGCGTTCTATGGCGGTTATGATGAACGGCGGCGCATTCCCCGCTGGGTATCAGCCTGCCGCACTGAGTATAGAGCCCCAGGATTTTGATATTACACCAACCGGGGTTCCAAATACGCCAAAGAAAATTGTTACAGGGGGCCTGCAAATCACTGCTAAAGGTCAGCAGGATACTACTCAGCCAAATACCAGCCCTTCCTTTATGGGATTCACCATGCAGATGAGGAACCTATTGAATTCCGCCGGAGTTGCAACAAATTCCAGTATACTTGGCCCGGATGTAGACTATATTTTTAATGGGGAATTTCAACCACCGATTATACACCAGGTTGGCGTGCCGGTGGAAAGGATAGATTTTTCGGGATATGGCGCCAGCATGTTCAGCAACTGGCAGGATCCTAATGCAACTATTGCAGCAACCAGCCAGGCAAAGTTTGATGTGGTAGTAGGCAGAACGTCCCTGGAGATTATACAGGTTAAAAGCTTGGTATATCCATGGGGCATCCGCGTAGTACGTACCATTACCATGTACCGGGCCGCCAGCGCGCTCATCTATCGTGTTGATAGTGGATGGAGGGCAGAAACCGACGGTATTTATGATTTTTCTTACAAGGATTCTGATGGTACACTAATAGCTAATCCTTATGTATTTCACCCGGGTGTAGTAAAGGGTGTATTTAATGTTAAGAACATTATTGATAATAATCTGCCACAATTTAATGTGCAATGGGGTCGTAATGCAGGTGAACCTTACATTGATCCGGAAACGCAGGTATTAACTACCGTTCCGGCAGGAGGTGTTACAGAAACTGTTTTATTACAGCCTATTTATTTTGACGCCGATGTACAGATAGATAATGTGATACAAGGCGCAACTAACGGGAAGGTTCCATCAAAGCAAATGCTGGGTTATGTTCAACTTGGGCCGCGCGGCGAGCCTATTTCGCCCAGGCTGTTTGAACAGTTGTTGGTGTCGCAGGCTGGCTCTTTAGGGGGGCCTGTAGATTGCATAGTTGATATTGGAGGCTCGGGGCAGCAAATGCGCCTGATCAGAGTTGATGTAAGCAATTCAATAGATCCCGCAGGAAACATCCCAATATTTGCGGGCACAGCACGCGGAACAGTTATTCTTCCAAAGGATGGCTCATGGAGTATTGTGCAGCACAGCCAGGCAACTGATTCTGTTTCAGCTATTGATAATAACTCGGCTGTACCATTGATTAGGATAGGGCAGCTGATAAACGGTGGTTCTGATTATCCGGCACAGCAAATAAGGTTGGCAAATCCTGTTGACTTGTTAAAGGATCCCGACAATACTACAATCAACTTTGCCTTATTACAAAATACAGGTACACAGAAGGTATTGTTTCAATTGCCTGCCTATGTTGCGGGTGTAAAGCAGCTATTATCAAAGGGTAATAGTTTTCCGCTGGCAAAATTCGCCGATGCCTTTCATCTGATCAATTCAACCGGTATCTTCCCTAATCCGGGTGATATCCCTGATATGGACCTTTCCAATTATGGCATTAACTTAGTGGATAAGGGGTACCAGCTTTTAAATAAACTTGATCCTGGTAAACAGCTACAACAGGCATTGCCTTCGCCCTGGTATTTTGTTAATACTAAAGATGTTAAGTTGTATATTGAATACAACGCTACAGATCAGCAAGGGAATGCAGCCGGTAACCTGAACTACGATTTGGATTCGGCGGCAGAGCAATGGGTAAACAACGCTAAAAATATTACCCTGAATGTAGATCTGGGGCCTTTTACAAAGATGGTATACATCAATGGGGATTTCGATTCTTCCAATGGCAGTGATTCTGCTTTTAATACTCCTCAATTGCAATTTGGTCCCGATCTTAAACCGGTAGTAGATATTTTGCAGGTATTAGAAAGCCTGTCAACCGGTGATTATGCTGCCGTGGCAAAAAAGGCGTTGGAGGTGGCTATGGGTAATAGCGGCGATAACTTTGAATATAAATTCCATGCAGACAAAGAAATCGCTACGCTCCAGTTCCCACCGGCTGAACTTGACGGCCCCACAACACCTTTGCGACTTACAGCAGGGTTAAAGGTAGGCGCTTATTTTAACGAGGCGCTTTCTATAACATCCGATCCGAGTAACCTGATCCCGTCCGCAGGCGCGTATTTTGAGTTTGACGGTGGTATTCAGGTAATGTGTGTATCGCTGGCAGCAGCTACGATATATGCTGTAGGCCAGGTGGTAGTAAGGATAAGCGCGGATGTTAAAACAGGGCCATCATTGTACATGAAATTTGGCTTTGGGGTTGAGTTAATGGTTGGCTTGCCGGTAGTTGGCGATGTTTCGGTAACCTATATGGTTGGTATCGAAATGACATTAAGCTCAACTGAGATCAAGATCACAGCATTCCTGTTATTCAAGGGAGAAGCAAGCCTGATTGGTGGCCTGGTAGATATTACCATCACCATTGAAGCCTCTGGTACGATTGACCGTACAGGTGGGTCTACAGATATGACAGCACAGGTAACATTTGCTATTGATATAAGCATCTTCCTTGTAATTAATATTGATTTCTCTAAATCATGGTCTGAATCAAGACAAATAGCTTGATCGCAATTAAATAAAAAATCTTTTGATTATGGCATTCATACCCAAACTCAGCATATTAACATTCCCGCAAAAGTTGCAGGGAAATATATTGTCGCTCAATGTTCTGATCATTCCAAGAAATATTGATCCTACGCAGCCATTGGTAACCGGACTTGGCGGTGGCGTACCAGATGCCCCAGCGTTTCAATCGGCAAACCTGCAGCTTGAGGCAAAGGTGATTTCTGATCTTTCAGTTTTTCCAAGCGATTTGGTTACTTCCGTTCCGTTTGCTTTACCCGGCACGGGCATCCCGGCACAAGCGGCAGATGTGTTTGCTACGCTTGCAACAAAGTTTAATGTTTCGGCTACGCCTGATTCTGCACCGGTGGCTAATTCCAATCACTTTATAAAAAAGTACCTGCCGCTAACTTATCGCAACGCATTTAATTTTACAAACCCGCGCGTACCCGAAGCCGTAACTGATGATAGTTATGCTTGTGCGGTACGAAGTACGGTAGTAAATCCCGGGTTTCTTAATTCAGACCCTACGGCAGTTAGCTGGGGGCAGGTATTTGCCTATTTGCTGCGCCAGCCAGACCTGGCCCGTTCTGTTGGCTTTATACAATCAAGCACCATCACCATTGATGCTGATACCTTTGTTAACGGAGGATGGCTTTATGTTGACCTGGCACCCACCAGTGATTTTTATGTTCAGGCACAGGCTGAGAAAAGCCTGGTGAAGAAATACGCGGCCCGCATACCAGCACTAACAATTGGTACCGACCGCAATATATTTGCAGCAGTACAGTTCCCTGTATTATTCAAGGAAAACGCTGCGGACCCTGACCCGGTACCGGCAGGTAATTTTGACCAGATATTTATTGAAGCCAGCGAATATGATACCGGATTTTCAAAAATTGTACATACTTATCAGCCATTAAATGGCAATTTTATAAAGGAAGAAGAAGACCCTGAATCATTACCCCGAAAAGATCTGGGTATCAGAATAGGGTGGGATGATGAACAATTGCTGATATGGCAGAACCGTCAGATGGCAGAGGACCCGGATAAGCCCGGAACCGGCCTCAGGGTAGATTCACCCCTTGGCGTAAGTAAATATCGAATAGATGTTAGGAAATCTGTGCCGACAGGTCAGCCCGTTAATACATGGACCTCGCTGGCTTTGGTTAAGGCCAAAACCGACATTACACTTGGCGCCACACCCATAACGGCCAATGGCGCCCAATTTGAATTAGGGACAGAGGTATATCCATCGCAGATTGATGGGGATACTAACAACAATTTTTGGCTGCCATCGTATTTTACACAATGGGTAGGCAAATCGTTAGTAATTACTGATTCGGAAGCTGCTATATTGCATAGAACCGACCAGGCAGGTGCTCAATTGCAAAATCTATATGACCCAATAGGGCAGGGTGACCCGGGTTTGTACTACAGCAATATTTACGATTTTAGAGTTAGGATGACTGATTTTACGGGTGGCGGACCAGTAAGTACTGATGAACCCGACCCGGATAACCAGGGCCCTGCACCTGTTTCAACCATTCATTTTAAACGATATATTGCACCACAGCCTGTAATATGGCCAGATAATCCGGGCAACAGCGACCTGTTTACCGGTTCAAAGCTTAGTTTGTTACGCCCAAGACTGGGGTATCCGGCAGTAGTTTTTACTAATAAATATGCCGATCCGATTGCATTGCTGAAAGCTGATTCCGATTTAGCTGCGGGCAATATTCCGGCTGGTACTCCGGGCCGGGATTTTGGACTTCCAGATCCTGATGTTGACCGTGTAGAGATATTGGTTGAAGTAAAGTCATTGTTAATGGATAACCAGTTATCATCCAATGGAAGAGAAGCTTATATTCAACTTTATACAACCCACCGCTCATTCCCTGCTGATTTTAATACAGGCATTGATGTGCCAATCAAATATGTTGATGCCAATGTACTTAACCTTGGCGACCCGACAAATCTTGATGCTTTGGGTTTAAGCCCGGGTGAAATAGATACGATAAGCGAGATCGTTTTACCTACATCAAGAGACATCCGTATCACCATGCGGGCCGTTTGCCAGCCGGATATGAACTATTTTGGATCTGACCTGAGTTATAATGGTTTGCCTGTAGCATTTTTTACCCGCCAGGAATCTGCCGTTGAGAAAAACCTGTTTGCGGGAACCGGGGCGGAAAATCAATTGCAGGGAATTTACCTGCAACCTGATCCTGAACCTACGGCACTCAATAAAAGCACCTTATACAAGGTTGTGCTGGGTGACCTGAATGCCAATAACCCGCCTGATATGGTTCAAAGGCTGGCTAACCAATTGGGGGTTAATAATAAGGGGTATACGCTGGTAGGCAAAACCGGTAAACAAGTGCAATTTGGCTGCTCGCGTGCCATACGCCAATCATTAGCTCCAGATAGCAGCAATATCACCATTTCAACAAAGAGCGATCTGTTGAACCACTGGATAGTAACCATTAACCTGGTGCTTAACCGCGATTGGACATGGGATGCCGTAAACCCGGATAGTTTCCTAGTACAGCGCATTATGAAATACAAGGCAAACGGGGCGATTATTGGTACGGATCCTGTAGAAAATGTAGGTTATATACGTCTTGGTTCTGCTGCAAATATCACCGCGCTTACTAATCCGGATAGGTCACAAATGGATCTTGTTTATTTAGATGCGGTAGAACCTAAGCCACAGCCTGGCATGTTCCCTGATATTATTGAACTTGAATACCAGGTAATACCGCAATTTAAGGTTGCACCAGAAGCTGACGGGCCCCTAACCCTGAATTTGGAATTACCGGTTACAACCAATCCTGCCCAGATACCCGTTTTGGCATCTGCCGGTATTGCGTTGTCTCCATACATCGCCAATAAGGATTATTCTGCTACTGAAGCCCGTGAGAAACACTTATGGCTGGAGTTCAAGGAAGCACCGGCCGATCCGAATGATAGCTTTTTTATACGATTGTTAAATTATGCCCCTGATCCTCTTTTGGCTTACCTTACTGCGGGCCTGGTTGAAAACACACAAGAACCCGCATTGCCTATTAATCCTGAATTGATCAGGGTAATTAGTTCGGGAAATGATACGGATGATGAGGCCGGTTTGGATGCTATGCAGGAAATGATCCCTTCAGAAGCTTCGGATCGCCACTTCCTTATTCCTTTGCCGCCGGGATTACATGCGGCATCGCCTGAATTATTTGGCATGTTTACCTATGAAATAAGGGCGGGCCATAAAAAAATATGGAGCACTGCGCAAGGCAGATATGGGCGTCAATTGCGCATTACCGGGGTTCAACATCCGGCTCCTACACTCTTTTGCAGCGTAAACAGGGATGAACTGGCGATCAGCGTTTCAGCACCACATGCTGTGGCCATATTTAATGGCGTAAACCTCACCGCAAGACCACCCAGGACGGATATATGGGCCCTGTTATATGCACAGGTAACCCAGGCAGATGGCAAATCAAACCGGAACATATTGCTTGGCGAAAAACTGCTGGTGAATGTTACAGACGTATACACAGTAGGAGCTTACAAGAGACTTCCCATTAACAGGGATAGCCTGGTTTACTCCGCAAATACCTGGACCAATGCAGAAGTGTCGCTAATACTATCGTTAATGGGTTTACCAATATCTTCATCCCTGAGTGTAATATGCGTTGAGATGATGCCAAATCCGGATACTTATGTAGATATGGCAACCAATTTTATTGATTCATCACCATATGAAGCAGCCCCTGTTGGCGTATTGGCCAAACCGTCAATAGTAAACACAACAAATAGCCCAGTAAAGGACCTGGTAAATACTGCTGATCCCGTGACCCTGGGAAATAGCGGTGGTCCGCTGAGCAGCGGATTAGGTAAATACCGGATATTGCGCACTTCGCCATTAACACCGGTACCATTTGTATGCTGCACTTGATAGAATAGACAATATTCTCTATTCAAAGGCCTTTCAGAACTGATGGGCCTTTTTTTAATGAAATCCATAGTTTAAAGGATCGATCAAAAATATAAAGAGGATATACCCGGACTAAATGTTTATCCGTATATATCCCCTCAAGAGATAAATATAAATGGAGTTTGATTATTTTTTGGCTTTCTTCTCGTCAGCAACGCTGATGAAATAGAAGCATATACCAACAAATGTGGTCAGAATGCCGATAAATAGAGGCCATTCGGTTGTCCTTATGCCTTGTGGATTAACAGTCATAGGGTCAGAATCAACCACGTTAAGCGCCGGCCTGAAATAGTAAATTGCAACGAATATTAAAATGATCCCTATAATAGTCAGGGCTATGCTAACTCTTTTCATATTTGTTTTTAGTTTGAATTCGAAATATACTTAACGTGTTTTACTAACTGAATTAGTTGCCAAAGGTATAAATTATGTGTTTAAATTGGAGTAATTTTTTGCTAAAAAGGTTTTTCGGCCTTAATAAAATATAAACTAATATTACGGGCTGAATTTACACCACATTTAAAGCTTATTTATGCCTTATATGCACTACCTGCCCCTGATGTTGCTGATAATGGCTGTTATGTTTGTAAGTGTTAAAACCGGCAAATTGACTTTTGCAGGTGCCATAACAGGCGGTGCAATTGCCATAATGATCTTTGCCGGGGCAGCATATACAGGGATAGCCATGCTTGGTGCTTTTTTTATTTTTGGAACAGCAGCCACTGTTTGGAAAAAGAAAGAAAAACAACAATTTAAACCGATTGAAGACAGGTCAACTAAAAGAAACGCTGGCCAGGTATTGGCAAATGGTGGTATGCCGGCGGTTATTGGTATATTGATTTACCTTATACCCCTCAAAGCCGGGCTATTGAGAATGATGATGGGGGCGAGCCTGGCATCTGCTATGGCTGATACTTTATCGTCTGAATTGGGGACGGTTTACGGAAAACGGTTTTACAATATTATTACCTTCAATAAGGATGAAAGAGGATTGGATGGTGTGATCAGCGTGGAAGGAACATTGATGGGCATTGGAGGTTCAATGGTAATCGCGATAGTTTATGCGCTTGGTTTTGGCTGGAACAGTTCTTTCTTATTCATCATTATTGCCGGCACCATAGGTAATATATCCGACTCTGTATTGGGTGTATTATTAGAAAGGAAACGTTATTTGAATAATGATACAGTTAACTTTCTCAATACATTTATAGCGGCAATAGCAGTATGGTTAAGTGTTTTATTGAAATAAAATAGTTAAAGTTTTTGTTTACTAATGATATCTTAAATTATTCATTATAAAATAATTATATTTAAATGCCTAATAATTACTACGCCGAAAAAATTGTCCTGGTAACCGGTGGCGGATCTGGCATTGGTCGTGAATTGTGCCTGAAATTGGCCAAAGCAGGTGCCACTATAATTTGCACTGATATTGACCCGGATAGTGCAGCTTTAACAATCTCATTGATTGAGGATACTACTAAAGGGGTAGCGGGAAAACTGGATGTAACACAGTTGGCTGAATTTGAAAACGTGATAGAAGAGGCTATTACAAAATACGGCCGGCTCGACCTTATATTTAATAATGCCGGAATAGCCATTAGCGGCGAGATACGTGATATTACTGCAGATGAATGGAAAAAGGTAATGGATGTTAATTTCTTTGGTGTGATCAACGGTTCGCAAACGGCTTACCGGTATATGCTTAAACAGGGCTTCGGGCAAATCGTAAATATAGCCTCCGCAGCAGGATTGATAGATTACCTTGCGTTAATGGCACCTTATAGTGTTTCAAAACATGCCGTTGTTAATTACACCAAAATATTAAGAACCGAAGCAAAAAAATTGGGAATCAAAGCTAATGTGGTTTGCCCGGGATTTATCGGTACTTCAATTGGTACTAATGCCATTGTTGCCAATGCCAGGCAAAGCTGGAATGATCATGCTATAGAGATGGTAGCCAAAGGGATAAGTGTTGACAAGGCTGCCGGTTGTATTTTGCAAGGTGTTGCAAAGAATAAAGAAATCATTGTTTTTCCTTTTGAGGCCCGTATCATATACCTGGTTACAAGGCTTTTTAAAGGATTATTCAGAAAAGCGATGCAGAAGCAGGTTAAAGATTTCAGGGCGAATTATCGGGTTAGTTAGCTATTTTACCACTACCTGCGCGGTATTCCTGCTGATCTGTTCTAACAATACTATTTTGTCGGCAATTAGTTCTCTTAAAGCATCTTGCTTATAATGCCGTACGGTGATCAGGGTGATGTCATTATTATACTTCACCTTAAAATTGGGGCTAAGCCCGGATAATAACTTTTCAAACCGCTCAGCCGACAAGTCAAAACAAACCGTAAAACTCAAAGCGGAGGTTTGCATCAGGTTTAATTTAACATGATTTAGTGCAAATAATTTAAAAATAGCGCTTAAATGGTCCTCTGATATAAATGAATAATCTTTGGCCGATATAGAAAGCAAAACCTGGTTTTGTTTAAGGATGATTACCGGCTTATCAAACACGGTACTGCCGGTTTCTTTTATAATTGTCCCGGGGGCATCCGGATCGGTAAATGATTTTACCAGCAATGGTATTTTGGCGTTTTGTAAAGGCTTGATGGTTTTAGGGTGGATCACGCTGGCGCCATAGTAAGTCATTTCAATAGCTTCGGTGTAAGATAGCTCATCAAATTTAATGGTATCAGCAAAAAACTTGGGGTCGGCATTCAATATGCCCGGAACATCTTTCCAGGTAGTTACCGATTCTGCATTTAAACAGGATGCGAAAATTGAGGCGGTATAGTCAGAGCCCTCACGGCCCAATGTAGTAGTGAAATTTTCGGAAGTGCCACCTAAAAATCCTTGGGTAACAACCACGCCTTTATTCAGTAAAGCCGGGATATTCCCTGATATGCTTTGATGGGTTTTATCCCAATTTACATTGCCTTCCCGGTAATTATTGTCGGTATGGATATATCCCCGTACATCAAGCCATTGGGTTTTTGTGCCGGTTTGATTTAAATAAGCAGCAACTATGCGGGTAGAAACCAGCTCGCCGATGGATACAATCTGGTCATACACAAAATCATAATCCTCATGCGGTTCATCTTCGATCATCCAGTCAATTTCTACAAAGGTGTTGGCTATATCATTAAAAACAGGGTGGGAGGGTTCAAAAAGCTCTTTAAGGATATGGTTATGATATTCTTTAACGTCTGTATAAATGGCGTTCAGATTATCAGACTGATCAATATACGCCTTCGTTAACTTCTCAAGCGCATTGGTGGTTTTGCCCATTGCAGAAACAACGATCAATAATTGCTGACCTGCATATTTTTTAACAATCTTTGCCAGGTTTGCGACACCAGCAGCATCCTTTACTGATGCGCCTCCGAATTTAAAAACAAGCATTATTTAACAAATTGAGATAAAACCGTATTAGGCTTTATGAATGATTTAATTTGAGAGTAGGGAACAAATAATTCGGTTTGGCCTGCCGCATAAGGCTTTATAGTGTATACATTATACAGAAACTTAATGCCCAAAGGTGTAACCAGGTAATTATCAGGCAAACTGAATTTGTTACCCTTAAAAAAGTAATTAGTTGCAAGCGAAGAAGTATCACTTAGTTTTTCCTGTTTCCTGAATATTTGTTCAGCCACCTGGGTTAACTTGCCGTTATAACCATCAATCAAAATGTCTCTTAATAAGATGTTTTTATTAGCTTTTGTATCCCAATTGATAAAATAGGTGTCGTTTTCTCCGTGCGCCCCGCCGGTATAGGTATAGCCTTCAACTTCGATAGTTAACATGCCCGAGTCTTGCCTTAATATTTTTGCATGGGCATCTAAGAGAAAGTTCAAGGTGGATTTTGGCTGATCCTTTCTAAAGTACTTGTAGCCACTCATAAACCGCGTGGTTATTTGTTTCAGGTTGGTATCAGCCTTTTTATTGCCCCGAAAAAACTCATTGAATTTACCGGTAACCGAATCATTTAATGTTTTTTGACCTTTAAACTCAGGGTAAGTTACTTTTACAATGGTACAACTGCTATCAGGTTTGTCGCCACAATCAGGTGCCCTTTCTTTAAAGTTTTGATAGGTATAAACTAACGTATCTTTAGTTATAGCCGGATTTTTTTTGCCGGGAACACCCCATTCGCAGGACGATAGACTGACTGCAATAATAAAAAAAAAGATGTTTTTAAAGCCCATATTTAATAAGGTAATATCTGCTCTTTTGATAATGATGCATTAAGCCAACCGGCTTCAATGGCCGCTTCATATTTTTTATAAAAATTAATAGCAGGTTCGTTCCAGTCTAATACCTGCCAGGTCATCCCATTGAATCCCAGTTCGCGGGCTTCCTGCACTAATCGGTCAAAAAGCATTTTGCCAACACCTTTTCCGCGCCAGCTTTCCGTAACTATCAGGTCTTCCAGGTACATGCGGCAACCTTTCCAGGTAGAATAGCGGATATAATATAAACCGAAACCAACTATCACATTGTCCACTTCAACCACAAACGCTTTCCATACGGGATTGTTCCCAAAACCTGCATCTTCAAACTCTTCCAGCGTTACAGTAACCTCTTGTGGCGCTTTTTCAAAAAGGGCAAGCTCATGTACTAATTCAAGCAAACGCGGACAATCATCTTTTTTAGCTATTCGTAAATTCATAGTATTTATTTGCTGGTATTAGAACTTTCAGAATTCTGTTGATTCTTTAATTCTAACTAGACTACTTAATTGTTTTTCCAATGTTTAATTACCCTCTGGCCAAAAACCGTACCGCCCAGTCGTACCATAGTACTGCCTTGTTCAATGGCTATTTTATAATCTGATGACATGCCCATTGATAGGGTATCAAATGAAGGATCTTGCCTGAAATAGCTTTGTTTTATACCATCAAAAAAAGTTTTCAGTTCGTAAAACTCATCTTTTATCTGTTTTTCACTATCAGTATTGGTAGCTATTCCCATTAACCCCCTTATCCTTACATGGCTTAATCCGGTATATTCATCAGACCTTAACAGTTCAATGGCTTCATCAAAACCCAATCCGTATTTGGTTTCCTCGTCAGCAATATATACCTGGAGCAGGCAGTCAATAGTAAGATTATTTTTTTGGGCATGCTTATCAATTTCCTGCAAAAGTTTCAAACTATCAACTGATTGTATCATGCTAATAAAAGGTACAATATATTTTACCTTATTGGTTTGCAGGTGGCCTATCAAGTGCCATTTGATATCTTTTGGTAGTTGTTCATGTTTATCAACCAACTCTTGTACCATGTTCTCCCCAAATAAACGTTGACCGGCATCGTAAGCTTCCTTTATTTCTTCCACTGTTTTAGTTTTAGATACAGCCACTAGTCGTACTTTAATCGGGTCAGTTTCGTTTTTTAAGCTTTTGATGTTATCTGCTATGCTCATTTATCCGTAGTTTTGCTTAAATAATTGCCGCTAAATTACAGAATGCATAAATATTATAGCTTGTTTTTTTCAGTATTACTCTTTTTGGTTGCCTGTAATAGAGTAAAAACCCCTGCAGGGATCATTAAAGAAGAAAAGATGACGGCACTGTTAATAGAAGTGCATATTATAGACGGAAGCATGTACAGCGTTCAGCAATTGCCAGATAGCCTATACAAATATGGCATGGGAAAGTACCTGGCTATATTTAAAAAGTTTGATACCGATTCTGTACAGTTTAAAAAAAGCTTTAAATATTACTCTTCGCACCCTGACAGGTTGGAAATTATCTACAATAAGGTATCGGCAGATCTTAAACTAAAAACCGATTCGCTTAACAAATTAAGCAAGCAGATTACTGATAGGGATAATAAAAGGAGGGCGGATTCGCTCAAAAAGCTGCCCAAAAAGCCTGCTGTACCGCCTGTAATTGCTCCTAATCCTCAAAAGCATCCTATATTAAAAGCACCTGATTCTAAAAAACGCTTACCTCTTAAGGTCCCTAATTAAATGTTATACCCATTAAATAGTGTTGATAAGCTTGGGTTTACCGAGATAAAGGAATTGATCAAAGCGCACTGCCTGAGTATTATGGGCCAGCAAATGGTTGATAAGATACAGGTGATGAATAATTATGACCAGGTACTAAAGTTTTTGAGCCAGGCCAGCGAATTTAAAAATATATTGGAAAATGATGAGAGCCTGCCTATCCATCATTTTTTTGATATCAAATCCTTAGCAAATAAAGCAAAGATAGAGGGCACATTTTTAACGGAAGAAGAGTTTTTCCAGGTGCAGGCTTCGTTATCCACTGTATTTGCCGTGATCGCTTATTTTAATGAACGCGAAGGACAGTATCCAAACCTGGAAGCCTTATTTGAACATCTGCCTATAGAAAGATCAATCTTAAAAAAGATAGAACTGATAATTGACCAAAAAGGCAAGATGAAACCAAATGCATCGCGTGAATTTGCCGAACTCACATCGGCAATTGCAAAGGCTGAGCAGGAGGCCAGGAAAAAGATAGACCAGGTATTTAAAAATGCTGCAAGCAATGGATGGACAGCAGACGGATCACTAACGATAAGAGACGGGCGTTTGTGTATTCCGCTATTAGCAGAAAATAAGCGCAAGCTTAAAGGTTTTATTCATGATGAATCTGCATCGGGCCAAACAGTTTATATGGAGCCTGAAGAAGTATTCACTTTAAATAACCGCATACGCGACCTGGAATTTGAACGCCGTCGCGAAATTGTAAAGATATTAACCACGTTAACTGACGAGCTAAGGCCTTATGTGCCGCTGTTATTATCATACCATAATCTTTTAACCAAGCTGGATTTTGTGCGTGCCAAGGCGCTTTTTGCCATTGATGTTGAGGCGGCAATGCCCATTGTAGTTAATGAAGCTAAGATAAAACTGTTTAATGCCCGCCATCCGCTTTTGCTGTTAAGTTTTAAAGCGGAGAAAAAGCCGGTTGTGCCACTTAACATTACTATTGATGAAGATACAAGGATAGTAGTAGTTTCGGGGCCAAATGCCGGTGGTAAATCGGTTTGTATGAAAACTGTTGGCTTGCTGCAAATGATGGCGCAGGCAGGGTTGCTCATACCGGCATCAGATGCCAGTACGGTAGGTGTATTTAAGCAAATATTTGTTGATATAGGGGATGATCAGTCTATTGAAAGCGACCTGAGTACGTACAGCGCCCACCTGTCAAAAATGAAAAATTTTGTAGAGCAGGCCAATGGTAAAACGCTGATACTAATAGATGAGTTTGGCACAGGCACCGATCCGCAGTTTGGCGGCCCCATTGCCGAAGCCGTATTGGAAACGCTGAACCATAAAAAAGTAAAAGGGATGGTGACTACTCATTATTCCAATCTGAAGGTTTTTGCAAGTAACACGCCCGGCATTGAAAATGCATCGATGCTGTTTGATAATGTGGAGATGAGACCGCTTTACAGGCTTGAAGTGGGTAAACCGGGCAGTTCCTACGCCTTTGAGATAGCTCAAAAAATAGGTTTGCCAACACAAGTGCTTAATCTTGCTAAAAATAAAATAGGTACCAATCAAAAAAAGGTGGATACTTTATTGGTTGATTTGGAACGCGATAAAAAAGAGATTTACGATAGCAAAATACAGCTTGAAAAACAGCAAAGGAAGGTGAACGACCTGCTGGCTGAAAATGAAAAGTTAAAGAGCTATTTAGAGGAAAATAAAAAAACGCTGATACGGGATGCGAAACAGGAAGCTAAGAATATTATCCTGAATGCCAATAAGTTGGTTGAAAACACCATCGCTGATATTAAGAGCAGTAATGCTGATAAGGAAACAACCCGTAACCTGCGCGAGAACCTGAGTAAGGAACTTCAAAAAAATACCGTTAAACCGGAAGTTGTTAAACAAACCGTAAGCGATGAATTGAAACCCGGCGATTGGGTGAAGCTAAACGATTCGGAAACTACAGGGCAGGTAATAGAAATAGCCAAGGACAATGTAATTATTGCCATAGGCGACCTGAGGACCGTTGCTAAGAAGAACCGTGTGCAAAAGGTATCTAAAAAAGAAGTTCCTAAGGAAATTAGAAAAAGTTTTAGCTCGCATACAAATGATTATGCTGGCTTTAGCCCCGAAATTGATGTGCGGGGCAAGCGTGGCGATGAAGCACTTTACGAAATTGAAAAGCTTTTGGATAGGGCATTGATGATGGGTTTTAACAATTTAAAGATCATACATGGTAAAGGCGATGGTATTTTACGTAAATTGATCCGTGATTATTTAAAAAAGTATGATGCAGTAGGGCGGATGGAAGATGAGCATGCCGACCGTGGCGGGGATGGGATTACTTATGTATATTTGAAATAAGATAACCTAAATATGAACCATAAGTACTTTTTGCTATTGCTGCTTTCAGTTGCAGGCATAACCTCCCATGCACAAACTGTTGTCATCAAATCACATGATACCCATATACGTTATTCCGGTCGTGTTGCCATGCAGGATGAAGCAGCAGAACTTTCCTGGTCGGGTTCGTCACTTAAAGTAAATTTCAGGGGCACGGGTGCAAAGGCTACACTAAAAGATGAGCATGGTGATAATTATTTTAATGTGATAGTTGATGATAAGGTAGTTGGCATTATTCACCCGGACAGTGTTCAAAAAGAGTATACTTTAGCGTCAAACCTTCCGGCAGGCAACCACAGTATCGAATTATTTAAGCGTACTGAATGGGCCATGGGCAAAACATGGTTTTACCAGGTTGCATTGGATAAAAATTCACTCACTTTGCCACCGCCACCTTTGAAAAAGCGAAAAATGGAATTCTTTGGGAACTCTATTTCCTGCGGATATGCCAATGAGGATTCTACAGGTAAGGACCGGGGTACTGCTCCTTATGAAAATGGTTATTTAAGTTACGCTGCTATTACCGCCAGACATTTTGATGCTGATCTTAATAATACATCACGCAGTGGTATAGGCATTATGATAAGCTGGAACCCATTGATTATGCCGGAGATGTATAACCGTCTTGATGCAACAGATACTGAAAGCAAATGGGATTTTTCAAAATATACACCGGATGTAGTGGTGATCAACCTGTTTCAGAATGACGCATGGATAACTAAGCTGCCCGATAATGACCAGTTTAAAGCCCGGTTTGGCCCCAAAGCCCCAACCGATGACCAGATTATAAAAGCTTACCGTGATTTTGTGAAAACTATAAGGGGTAAATATCCAAAGGCGCAGATCATTTGTGCTTTAGGCAACATGGATGCCACAAAGGACGGTTCGCCATGGCCCGGCTATATTCAAAAGGCAGTTAGCCAGATCAATGATAAAAATATTTACACGCACTTTTTTCCATACAAAAATACACCGGGGCATCCCAATATTAAAGAACAGCAGGCTATGGCTGATGACCTGATCGCCTTTATTGATCAGCATATTAAGTGGTGAAATAGTTTCATAATTATTTAGCCGGAAGGGTAAAATGATTCTTTTATAAAATGGGAACCTCTCCCCATACAGCACCACTTGATTAAGATACAGGTAATATTTTTAACTATTATGGTGTTACTTAAGTGTTACATGCGTTACCTGTAATACTTTGTAAACCTATTACAGGATTAATCTTAGTATAACCATTGTTTCTATTTGCTATTTTTGCCGCAACCAATTACTAAATATGAATAAAGTTGTTAGCAGTGCCGATGAGGCTATCCGTGATATTGAGGATGGCATGACGTTGATGCTGGGTGGGTTTGGCTTATGCGGCTTGCCCGAAAAATGTATCGCCGCGTTGGTTAGGAAAGGGGTGAAGGAGCTTACCTGTATATCCAACAATGCCGGTGTTGATGATTTTGGCATTGGCCTGATGCTGAAACAACGCCTTGTGAAAAAGATGATCTCTTCCTATGTAGGCGAGAACGTCGAGTTTGAAAGACAATTGCTTAGTGGAGAACTTGAAGTAGAGCTGATTCCCCAGGGAACATTGGCTACACGCTGCATGGCCGCGGGATATGGTATGCCGGCTATTTTTACACCCGCTGGAATAGGAACCGAGGTAGCCGAGGGTAAAGAGATCCGCAATTTCAACGGGAAAGATTATTTAATGGAAATGGCCTTTGATGCCGATTTCGCGATAGTAAAAGCATGGAAGGGGGATACGATGGGTAACCTGGTATACCGTTCAACCGCACGCAACTTTAATCCCGTAATGGCTATGGCAGGTAAAGTTACCATTGCGGAGGTAGAAGAATTGGTTGAGCCCGGTGAATTAGATCCGGACCATATCCACACCCCGGGAATTTATGTTCACCGGATTTTCCAGGGACATGATTATGAGAAGAGAATAGAACAAAGGACAGTAAGAAAAAAATAGCCATCCGTCATTAATAAAAGTAAATGTTAGACAAAGAAGGCATCGCAAAGCGAATAGCTAAAGAGATAAAAGATGGTTATTATGTTAACCTGGGCATAGGTATACCTACACTGGTAGCCAATTATATCCCTGAGGGAATAGATGTGGTGCTGCAATCAGAAAATGGCCTTTTAGGTATGGGGCCGTTCCCTTTTGAGGGTGAAGAAGACCCGGATACGATTAATGCAGGTAAACAAACCATTACCATATTACCGGGTTCCGCTATTTTTGATTCAGCTTTGAGTTTTGGGATGATCCGCGCCAAAAAAGTAAACCTCACCATTTTGGGAGCCATGGAAGTATCCGAAAATGGGGATATAGCCAACTGGAAGATACCCGGAAAGATGGTGAAAGGAATGGGCGGGGCAATGGACCTGGTTGCATCTGCTGAAAATATTATTGTTGCCATGCAGCACGTAAACAAAGCGGGCGAGTCTAAATTATTACCTAAATGCAGCCTGCCACTTACCGGTGTTAATTGTGTGAAGAAAATTGTAACTGAATTGGCTGTACTTGATGTTTTGCCTGAAGGCGGTTTTAGATTACTGGAGCGTGCGCCTGGCGTGAGTGTTGAAGAAATAAAAAATGCCACTGCCGGTAAATTGATAATTGAGGGAGAGATACCGGAAATGGTTATTTAAAAGCTCATCAACTTAACACTTTTGCCCTCAATTCTTTAGATATAGCTTCCGTTACACATATAATATCATCTGCCACATGGTTGTTATTAGTGATCACCTTGTCACTTTCATGCTTGTAAGGCAATAAAAACTCCTTGTAAGCCGGTACAACGTGGTTAATCCATTTATACATCGCGTCATCATGCGAATAGCCGCGTTCAACCAGATCGCGCTTTAAACGGCGCTGAAGGGCTATGTCATGATCAGCTTCAATGTATATCTTCATATCCAATAACTCCGCAATTTCCCTGAAATGCAAAATAAATAAACCCTCCACTATCAGGATAGGTGCAGGCTTTATTTCTAATATTTTGGGTACTGCATGCGCATTATTAAAAGTGTATTCTTTTTTATAGATCACCTCGTTGTTCAGCAACTTGCTGATGTCGTCTTTAAAATGACTGTAATCGATGGTATCTGGCAGGTCGAAATTATAAAGCTTATTTTCCTCCTTCGTCATGTTATGCGCCACAGGGAAATAATAATCATCCTGCGATACCAGGCAAACTTCATCATTGGTAAAATGCTCCAGAAAACACTTCAGGAAAAAGGTTTTCCCCGAACCGCTGCCACCCGCGATACCAATAATAAACGGTTTAATGCGCTCAGTCATTTAGTAAATTTAATATGTTCTGCTTATTCCGTTTATTAATACAGGCGATTATTCGTTAGGAGCACCGTAACTCAGGTTTACCTGGAAACGCTTGTCCAGGGCGCCTAATGACTGGGCAACGCTTTTAGTCATTACAATAATAACGTCCTTAGTTGATTCATTATCAGTAAACCGGCCCACTACCTTTGCAAAAACAGTCCGATTGGTCATTATATTGGTAATTTTTATTACTGTGCCTATCGGTGCCGTGCGATGCAATACCAGTTTTTTGCTGGCATCAAGGCCATCATCATCCATCCAGGTAGCCACACCCTTTTCGTCCTTTTCAAACAAACCATATTTATTGGCATTCACGCGGTGTTCGGCATTACTACTGTCTTGTGCTGAAGCAGGTGTGGTTGAATCACGTTTAGCCAGTATGGTGTCAGCCTGTTGAACAGGTTGAGGGGCAGGCGGGGTATTTGCTTTCACCAATAAAACTTGTCCGGGATGTATATCATTTGATTTAAGTCCGTTCAAATTCGTAATATCTTCAACTGTTGTATTAAAACGCTTAGCTATGGAGAATAAGGTTTCGCCAGCCGAAACTTTATACTGTGTAGCCGTACCATCGGTACCTGTATTGGGCGCTGCCGGATTTACAGGAGGCTGCACTGTGGGTTTATTTTGTTGTTGTGGCGCTACATTTGTTGATGCGGGCGCCTGTTGCTGGATAAAAGGATGATCGGTAGGAACTTTGATCACCGCGCCTATTGTCATTTTAGCATTGTTATTGTATTTGATAATAACTTTTGGACTTACATTATACCGGCGTCCTATTGAATAATAATTGTCTTTAGGGTCAAGCTTATGCAAGATTACCTTTTTGCCATTTTGATTTTCAACACCGATTGAATCTGCCGTAGTTTTGGCAAATATTGATACAGAAAAGGTTAACAAAGAAATGGTTAGCAATAAAAATTTTAGTTTCATCTTAAATTTAAAACAGTATTTACAGGGTTAAAACTTTTAATTGTGACTTGTTTTTCAGGTAGATCAAACGATCTTTATGCATTAGAAACGACTCGGGCTGCAGTTTTTGTATATCCGAATTTAATAAATCATTGTAAACTATATTCATTCCATCCATGATATATAAGTGTTGTTGCAGTGTTCCCGTTTCAAGCGAGTGCAAAGATACAATTCTGAAATTATTGTGTTCAAGATAATGAATTGTATTTCCAAATGGCGCTACCGGTGGTTTAATAGCCCTCAGAAATTCCGCCGAAATGGTATCGGGTAAAATTATATGGTTATCTAATTCTATATCAATGGAGGGTTCAAATTGCCGGTTTATTAAGCCGCTTTTAATATCAGCCAAAAATAATTTTCGGGGTTGTATTCGCGTATCATATATCACCGGACCATTTATAGACAGATGATCAAATGCATTAACATAATTATTCCATAGCGTATTACCCGTAAATCCATCAATGGCAATAATGCCTTTGTGGGCGGGTCCGGCTTCTGATTGATAATTATGTAAGAGCAACACGCCATCGTATGCTGCTTCTATACCGGTAAGCCATCTTTCTTCTGTTTGCAATTCGTCAAAAAAAACATTCCCATTCTGCAGGCTTATTGCCGAGAAGTAAACTTTTTTGTCAGCCTGATCCCTTATTTCGATAAAGATAGTTTCGCTGATAGTGTCTATCTCCAGACGCCAAATGGCTGATTTGAATTTATGACTGATATAGGGCTGCTGCATCTTTAAAAAGTTTACAAATATGGGTATTTCATGCGGATAGGTTTGTATTTGAAATTCGCCCCGCGGTAACGTTTAAATTTATAAATTTGGCAGCTATTATAGATTTAAGCTAAACACCACTACAAATAATATGAGCAAAGGGATAATTAGTAAAGAGGAAGACTATTCACAATGGTATAACGACCTGGTAATTAAGGCTGATATGGCCGAATATTCGCCGGTAAGGGGTTGTATGATCATTAAACCCTATGGTTATTCCATTTGGGAAAAAATGCAGGCCGTGCTTGATAAAATGTTTAAAGAGACCGGGCACAGTAATGCTTATTTCCCTTTATTTATACCCAAATCTTTTTTCGCAAAGGAAGCAAGCCACGTGGAGGGTTTCGCCAAGGAGTGCGCTGTTGTAACGCATTATCGACTTAAAAATGATGAGAATGGTAATATCGTAGTGGATGAAGATGCCAAACTGGAGGAAGAACTGATTGTAAGGCCAACCTCTGAAACCATCATTTGGAATACTTATAAAGGTTGGATACAATCATACCGTGATCTGCCGTTGCTGATCAATCAATGGGCTAATGTGGTGAGATGGGAAATGCGCACACGTTTGTTTTTACGCACCAGTGAGTTTTTGTGGCAAGAGGGCCATACTGCCCATGCTACTGCTGATGAAGCTATTGCAGAAACTGAACAAATGCTGGAAGTATATGCTGATTTTGTAGAGAACTGGCTGGCGTTGCCAGTTATAAAAGGGATAAAAACGCCAAATGAACGTTTTGCAGGCGCATTAGACACCTATTGCATAGAAGCGTTAATGCAGGATGGTAAAGCCCTGCAGGCGGGAACATCCCACTTTTTGGGACAGAATTTTGCCAAAGCATTTGATGTTAAATTCACCAACAGGGAAAACAAACTGGATTATGTTTGGGCCACCTCGTGGGGGGTATCTACCCGGTTAATAGGCGCACTTATTATGTCGCATTCTGATGATGCAGGATTGGTATTGCCACCAAAACTGGCGCCAATACAGGTAGTAGTAGTTCCTATTTACAAACATGACGAAGAACTGGAAAACATTACCGCCTTTGTAAAAGCACTGACCAAAGAGCTGAAGGCAAAGGATATATCTGTTAAGTTTGATAATCGTGATACGCATCGTCCGGGAGCAAAATTTGCGGAATATGAACTGAAAGGTGTGCCAGTGCGTGTTGCAATCGGCAGCAGGGACATGCAAAATGGTACAGTTGAACTGGCCCGTCGTGATACAAAAACTAAAGAAACGGTAGGGCAACAGGGACTGGCAGATCATATAGAAAAATTGCTGGAAGATATACAGAAAAATATCTATCAGAAAGCATTCAACTTCAGGCAGGAAAACACCAAAGAGGTGAATACATATGAAGAATTTAAACGCCTGCTTGATGAAGAGCCAGGGTTTTTATCAGCCCATTGGGACGGTACGCCTGAAACAGAGCAACGCATAAAAGAAGAAACTAAAGCAACCATACGCTGTATCCCGTTAAATAATAAACTGGAAGAGGGTAAATGTATTTTGACAGGTAAACCTTCAACACAGAGAGTAATGTTTGCACGGGCGTATTAATGATAAGTACATAGTCGATGGTCGATAGTCCGTAGCTATGTATAATTTAATTTTTACTATGGTCCGTTGACTATCGACTATGGACTGTGCCACCAGCACGATATGAAATTCGCAACTAAAGCTATACATGCAGGGCAGGAGCCCGATCCAACTACCGGGGCTATCATGACGCCCATTTATCAAACCTCTACCTA
>JAQBOK010000006.1 GCA_028288085.1 Mucilaginibacter sp. | reverse complement strand
TTATGTTAAACATGAATGATTCTTTAGTTGTTTATTACCGGTCTACTTTTGGTACAACTATAGATACTAATACGGTTGCATTACCATTGTCATCAAATAATACACATGCAGCTGCACAAATAATACGTAAACCATCGGCCGCTGTAAAAACCGAAACAGATAACAAAACCAGTGGTTCACGGGATATCATTTACTTCCAGGGATTAGCTGGGTTAAAAGCAAAGATCAGTTTTCCATACTTGAAAAGTATTCTTACAAAAGTAGGAAGCAATGTTGTTATAAACCGGGCCGAATTAGTTATTACGCCGGTCCCCGGCAGTACCATCCCATTCAAGGCGCAGCCCAAATTAACAATGTACCGGTATGACCTGGCACATCAGCCCCAGGCATTGGAAGATGCCAGCGCCGATCCAAGATCTGGAGGAATAAGTGTATTTGGCGGATTTTATAATTCCACTTTAAAAAATTATCATTTTGTGATTACCGCTTATATTCAGGACCTGATGAGTGGTAAAACTGTTGATTATGGCACCTTTATTTCGCCTGTTGATACCACCAACACGCAAACAATTGATATTAATCCAACTCCTCAAACCGCTGGCCGCACCATTGCCGTCGGCACCGACAAAAATTCTCCCTATCGTATTAAGTTAAATATTATCTACACCAAAATAAATAAATAATACAGAGCCCCTGAAAAGGGGCTTTTTTTTTGGTTAATTTATTATTAAACTATTTACTATTGCTTTTGTCGTATAGGTAACTATTTTTGTTACTTTTTAAATTTAAAAACTTCTGCTTATGTGTGGTATTGTTGGATATATTGGCTACAGGGATGCTTACCCTATAGTTATCAATGGGTTACATCGTTTAGAATATCGTGGATATGACAGTGCCGGAGTGGCGTTAATTGATAAAGAACTAAAAGTTTATAAGAAATCCGGGAAGGTTAGCGACCTGGAAAACTTTGTTAAGGATATTAATTTAAAAGGCACTATTGGCATGGGGCACACACGCTGGGCCACACACGGTGTTCCCAGTGACCGTAACTCACATCCGCATTCATCAGGCAATCGCAAGCTCACCATCATTCATAATGGCATAATTGAGAACTATGCGATTATTAAAGAGGCCTTATTAGCTAAAGGGCATGTTTTTTTAAGTGATACAGATACCGAGGTCTTAATACATCTTGTAGAAGATATACAACATGAAACAGGTTTAGACCTTCGCGAGGCTGTAAGGGTAACGCTGAACAAAGTAATAGGCGCCTATGCCATAGTGATCATGAGTTCGGATGAACCAGACCAGCTAATTGCTGCACGCAAGGGCAGTCCACTTGTTATTGGTGTAGGAAAAGGTGAATACTTTATTGCCTCAGATGCCACTCCAATTGTAGAATACACTAAAAATGTGATCTACTTAAACGATAATGAAATAGCCTATATACGCCGTGACGACCTGTTAATTAAAAACATAGATAATACGGTGCAAACCCCCTATATCCATGAGCTTGACCTGAAACTGGAAATGCTCGAAAAAGGCGGGTATGACCACTTTATGCTGAAGGAAATATATGAACAACCCCGTTCTATACGCGATTGCATGCGCGGGAGGATCTATCCACAGCAAGGCAAGGTGCAATTGGGCGGTATAAAAGAGTATACCGAGAAACTAAAAAATGTTGACCGTATCATTATCGTGGCATGCGGAACATCGTGGCACGCCGGTTTGGTAGGGGAATACCTTATTGAAGAGTATGCGCGTGTCCCGGTTGAGGTAGAATATGCTTCTGAATTCAGGTACCGTAATCCAATTATCACCGAGAAAGACCTGGTGATAGCCATTTCACAATCAGGCGAAACCGCAGACACGATGGCAGCCATTGAGCTGGCCAAAGAAAAAGGGGCTACTATTTTTGGCGTCTGTAATGTAGTTGGCGCTTCTATTCCCCGCACTACACATGCAGGAGTGTATACGCATGCCGGTCCCGAAATTGGTGTTGCCTCAACAAAAGCTTTCACCGCACAGGTTACTGTACTTACATTGATTGCATTCTATATCGCGCAGCAGCGTGGAACCATTACTCAAAGTAAGTTGATTGAATATTTGACTCAATTGAATGAAATACCCGAGTTGGTAGAAAAAGCCCTGCAATCAAATGATCACGTTAAGGTAATAGCAGAGAAGTTTAAAAACTCTACCAACTGTTTATTCTTAGGCCGTGGAAGCTCGTTCCCGGTAGCACTTGAAGGTGCCTTAAAACTAAAAGAAATATCTTATATACATGCAGAAGGTTACCCGGCTGCCGAAATGAAGCATGGCCCTATTGCTTTGATTGATGATGATATGCCGGTTGTATTTATTGCCACCAAACATTCATCCTATGAGAAGGTGATCAGTAATATCCAGGAGGTAAAGGCACGCGGCGGGCACGTTATAGCCATTGTTACCGAAGGGGATACAGATGTAAAAGCAATGGCAGATTATGTAATAGAGATACCGCAAACTGCCGAGGCATTTGTTCCGCTGTTGGCTACTATACCTCTACAATTATTAGCTTACCATATCGCTGTAATGCGTGGCTGTAACGTTGATCAGCCCAGGAACCTGGCAAAATCGGTGACTGTAGAGTAGTGAACAAGCTATAATTTAAGCTATCCAATAAAAGAAGGAGCCGTCTCATAAGTAGTTATGAGACGGTTTTTATATTTTGATTGTATTCGAATTGGGCCATTAGGAACAAACTCTATAATGACAAATTTTCAAAGGGTACTTCGATTTTGAGACAGATCGCAGGGTAAAAAAAGCGAAAGTTCGCCTACTTCCCATTTTCGAGGGTTGTGGGCAATGGACGGTAAACAGGGCAATAAAAATGTTACCATGCTTTTATTTAAGAATTACAATTGATAAATTGCAGGCAATAATACATTTAGGCAAGTGAACACAATGAAAAACGCTTTTTATTAGTTCATTCGCATTATTACACCTGGACCGAGTCATGATTAAAAAACTATTGGGTTTAACCCCCTCTTATATAGATAAAGTTGCAATTTGTTGTATTGTAAAAGATGAAGGTCATTATTTGCATGAATGGGTCGATTATCATTTAAAAATTGGAGTAAGCCGTTTTTTTATATACGATAATGAGTCAAAGATTCCGATTGCTGACACCCTAAGTGATTATGCAGGCAACGGTATCGTAAAAGTAGAATTTATAGCTGGTAAAGGGATGCAGCAAGCCTCTTATGAGCATTGTTTAGCTAACTATGGACCAGCATGCCAATGGATAGCTTTTATTGATCTGGATGAGTTTATTGTGCCTAAAACTTTAACAGGTAATTTGCCCGAATTTCTTAAAGCTTATGAAAACTACGGAGGATTAGGACTTAACTGGCTCGTGTTTGGTTCAAATGGGCATTTAGAAAAGCCCAAGGGGCTTCAAACATATAGTTACACTAAACGAACACTCAAAACAAATATCATAAATAACCACATAAAAACTATTGTACAGCCTAAATATGTAAAACGTGTTCCTTTAGATCCGCATCACTTTGTTTTTAAAAAAGGAAAATACTGTGTCAATGAAAATTTCGAACGCTTAACAGGACCCATGGTTGCACACACTTCAAATAAAATACAGCTGAATCATTATTTTCTGCGTTCATTAGAAGATTACAAAGAAAAACTGGAAAGAGGAAGGGCTGATGACGGTTTACCGAGAAAGCTGGAAGAATTTTATTGGCTTGACAAAGAAGCTAATTTAGTTACCGACGAAAATATTATAGAATTAAAAATGCTATTTTAAGGAAATCAGCTAGATGTAAGGCTCGAAAACAACCCTGTTTGATTTTTTTCCCACGCCCTTAATTTACTAAATACCCTACAAAAAAACCATCTCATAATTTACTTATGAGACGGCCTTTTGCTTTTGTTTCCTCCACTATAAATACCCATAGTTGACTATTACCACTCACTAAACCGTTTGCGGCATATGCTTCATCGTTTCGCTCAGATCAAGCTCCAAACCTTTAGCTATTGCCATTCCTAGGCTTATATCAGCTCTGAACCAATGGCAAAGCTGTCTGTTAACTATCTGCTCACGTTTTGGACCGCTAATACCACTCATTGAATTAGTGATGTTTTTGATCAGATCATGTTTTTTATCCTCGCCCATTAGCCTGTATAAATTGCCAGGTTGGGTATAGTGATCGTTTTCCCCTTCGGCATTACGATCATACCAGTCAGCAACTGAAGCCCCCAGGTCCCATGCCGGGTCTTTGTAGCTATTATCCACTTCTATATCATCGAAACTGTTGGGGAAATAATTTGGCGCTTTGCCACTATTTCCATCCACCCTCATGTGCCCGTCTCTTTCATAATTGTTTACCATAAAAGGGCATTTGTTTACAGGTATCTGTTCGTAATTAGCCCCCAGGCGGTAACGATGCGCATCAGGATAAGACAGTATGCGGCCCTGTAACATCTTATCGGGCGAATAGCTCACACCATCAATCACATGCGCGGGAGCAAAAGCAGCTTGTTCTACATGTGCAAAATAATTATCTGGGTTTTCGTTCAGTTCCATTATACCTACATCAATCAAAGGAAAATCGCCATGAGGCCATACTTTGGTCAGGTCGAAAGGGTTCCAATGATATGTTTTCGCTTGCTCCTCTGTCATTACCTGGATCTTTACATTCCATTTCGGGAAATCGCCATTATCAATAGCAGTTAGCAAATCATGCTGTGCAAAATCCGGATTCGTCCCACGCATAGCACCTGCTTCCTCATCGGTGAAGTTTTTAATGCCCTGGGCAGTCTTAAAATGGAATTTTACCCAAACTCTCTCATTTCGCCCATTGATCATCGAAAAGGTATGGCTTCCAAATCCATCCATGTGTCGATAGCCATGAGGTGTCCCCCTGTCAGACATCAGGATAGTCACCTGGTGCAGGCTCTCGGGGTTTAACGACCAAAAATCCCACATCATAGTTGCACTTTTGCAATTGGTATAAGGGTCACGCTTTTGCGTATGAATAAAATCGCCAAACTTTTTAGGGTCTTTTATGAAAAATACCGGTGTGTTATTTCCTACCAGGTCCCAATTGCCTTCTTCTGTATAAAATTTTAATGCAAATCCTCTTGGATCGCGTTCAGTATCAGCCGACCCCTTTTCACCACCAACTGTTGAAAAGCGCGCAAACATTTTAGTTTGCTTGCCAATGGTATTAAAAAGCTTTGCACGAGTATATTTAGTAATATCATGAGTAACCGTAAATGTGCCATATGCGCCTGAGCCTTTTGCATGTACCACACGTTCTGGAATACGCTCACGGTTAAAATGCGCCATTTTTTCGTGTAATATAAAATCTTGTAACAGGATTGGTCCCCGGGGACCAACGGTCATCGAGTTTTCATTTTCCACATACGGAATGCCGGATGCCGTAGTGAGTTTCTTTTTATTAGTTTCCATAGCAATTGGTTTTATATATCAAACTTCACTATAATTTTTTAATAGAAAAAATCAATAATTATTATATTTGAATAGATTTAATCTATATGACCATTACTCAACTTGAATATATTGTAGCCGTTGATACTTACCGGAGCTTTGTATTAGCGGCCGAAAAGTGTTTTGTAACCCAGCCAACCTTAAGCATGCAGGTACAAAAGTTGGAAGACACACTTGGCGTAAAGCTATTTGACCGTAGCAAACAGCCGGTAACGCCCACCGAAATAGGTATTGAGATTATTGAACAGGCCAGAATCATGTTAGCTGAAAGTGAAAAGATCAAAGAGATCATCACCGATAGGCAAAGGGAGCTTTCGGGTGAATTGAAAGTGGGTATCATCCCTACTGTATCACCTTATATATTACCCAAAATAATTACAGGGTTTATCCAAAAATATCCACAGGTAAAACTAATTGTATGGGAGCAAACTACGGAGGAGATCGTTCAGCAATTAAAGCTGGGCACGCTTGATTGTGGCATAATGTCGACCCCGTTGCGTGAAGCTTCATTGACCGAGATCCCTGTTTTTTATGAAAACTTTGTTGCCTATGTATCCAAGCATAGCAAATTGTCAAAAAAGAAAAGTATCAGTCCGGAGGATATTGATATGGAGGAAATATGGGTGCTTAACGAAGGACATTGCATGCGCGAGCAGGTTTTAAATATCTGCCAGCGCCGCAAGGCCACAAAAGGCTTTCTGCATTTTGAATATAATACAGGTAGTGTGGAAACGCTTAAACGAATGGTTGATCAAAATAACGGGGCCACCATACTGCCCGAACTGGCCTTAGCTGAGTTAAGTGATAAACAATTAGATAGGGTGCGCTACTTTAAATCGCCTGAACCAGCCCGCGAGGTAAGCATTGTTATACAGAAAAACTTTTTAAAACGCCGGATGATCGAAGCTTTAAAGAATGAAATACTGGAATTTGTCCCTAAACGCATGAAGAGCAGGAAGAAGAAGGAAGTGATGGAAATTTAATTAAATTTCAGATATTCAATTTTTAGTATTTTTTTCGTTCTAACAACAGAGAGGGATTTGGTAAACGATCGATGCTTCGTTTCTCAGCATGGCAAGGCTGTTAGTCAAATGCAATTACCACATCATCCGTAACGGGGTGCCCTGTACAGGTCAAAACCCACCCCGCTTTTAGATCCTCATCAGTGAGCACATCGTTTTCAACCATTACCACTCCACCACTTTTGCATAAAGCCATGCAAGTAGAACATATCCCGGCCCGGCAACTGTATGGCAATTGTACTTTATTTTGCAAAGCCGCCTGCAGGATAGATTGGTTTTCTCCAACCATAATGTCATAAACTTCACCTTTAAAATGTATTTTGACCTTGCCGGGAGGATAGCTAATTAAACTACCGGTTACCGATACAGTTTCTATCACAAAGTTTTCTTTTCGGATACAGGCTGGCTCTATACCCATGTATAGCAGGGTAAGCCGTATCATGCGCATATAGACAAAAGGGCCGCATAAATAAAACTCCGCTTTACTCATTTCGAAAAGAACGTTCTGAAGGACCAGCTGTTCCATTATTATATTATTGAGCCTGTTGCCTTCACTGCTCAAAAGATGGATAACGTTTAATCTTTTAGGCTGTTCAAGCTTCAATGCATCCAATTGTTCTTTAAATAATACCGAAGCGACATTTCTGCTGCTGTAGATCAATGTAATGCAACTATTTCCGGGGCGATTAAGGATATATTTTATTTGAGCAAATATTGGTGTAATTCCACTGCCGGCGGCAAAGAAAACAATATCCTTTTGAAACTTAAAGTCAGAAACAGTAAATCTTCCCGCAGGTTCAACAGCGTTTAATAAATCGCCCGGCTTTAACTTGTTAAGCATAAAACGAGATATCTCACCATTCTCAATTCGTTTTACGGTAATCGTCAACAGGTTTTCATCAGGCGATGAACTCAAAGAATACGATCTGCGGATCTCTTCTGCATGATGGGTAAATACCAGGGTGATAAATTGTCCCGCTTTATAATGGACCTTATTGCCGGATATTTCGCTTAAAAAGAAAGTTGCCGTATTCGGTGTTTCCCATTTTATGGCTTCAATTCTTAACTGAAGCATGTCTGTCAGGTTTTAAGAATGAGCTTACCAAACTGTGTGGAGTTCTCCATTTTATCGATGGCTTTTTGAGCTTGTGCCAATGGAAATATTTCATCTATTACCGGGATAATCTTATGCTCATTCACAAAATCAATCATGCCCCTAAAATCATCTGGTGAGCCCATAGTGGTACCCATCAATTGCAGCTGCTTCCAGAATATTTTTCTGCCATTTAGGGCCGGAATATTACCCGCAGTTCCTCCAAAAACAACAATTCGCGCACCGGGATTGCTCAGATCAATCAATTTGGAAAACCCATCACCCAATGCACTGTCAATAATTACATCAAACCCACCTGCCATAAGCTCCAATTCTTGAGCCCAGTCCTGGGCTTTGTAGTTTACCCCGGCAGCAGCTCCCAATTGCCTGGCACGTTCTATTTTTTTACCCGAACCTGATGTAACAAATACCCGACAGCCGGCAGCAACAGCCCATTGCAATGCAAAAGTACCTGTGCCACCACCAATACCTGTGATCAAAACCTTGTCGCCTTTTTTTGCTTTGCCTTTGGTAAATAAAGCCCTGTAGGTGGTCATTCCGGCAAGCGGCAGAGCAGCTGCCTGCTCCCAGCTCAAATGTGCCGGTTTGGGGTACAGGTATTCTGACTTAACCTTAACGTATTCCGCAAACGTGCCATTTTCGGGTAATCCCAATATGGTAAAGTCGCGGTTTTGGTATTCTGTATGGCTTCCCCAATTGTGACACGGATTAATGATCACTTCTTTGTTGAGCCATTGTTTATCTGCATCGCTACCTGCTTCAGTAACAATTCCCGATCCATCAGACCCTAATATTGATGGGTATTTTATTCCGGAGTATTTGCCAACCGTTATCCAGTAGTCCCTGCGGTTTAAGGCAGCGGCTTTTATTTGTACTAAAACCTCACCTGCTTCCAATACAGGTTTTTCAACTTCTTTTAATATTAATGGCTTATCTGCCGCTTCTAAAACGATGGCTTTCATAGACTGATAATACTAATTAATTTGTCACGCTGCAAAGTTACGAAGCAATCCCATAGCTATAATTATATTACAGCCGGTCAATGCTTCCTTCATCAATTAAAACGATAACAATAATATATTACTATTTCTTCACCCAGCCGTCTTTTAACGTTACAGTGCGATTGAATATTAAATGATCAGGCGTTGAATGTTTATCCAAAGTAAAATACCCTTTTCGCATAAACTGGTAGCCTTTGCCTGTTTCGGCATTGGCAAAGTCACTCTCTATGTATGCTTTAGGGATAATGTGTAAACTGTTGGGGTTCAGGTATTCTTTAAAATCGTTATCCTCGTTGGATGGATCTTCTACCTGGAAAAGACGATCATATAAACGCACCTCTGCAGTTTTGGCATGTGGTACGCTCACCCAATGAATGGTGCCTTTTACATGGATCCCACTGGTATCATTACCAGATTTTGACTCGGGTATATGTGTACAATGTATCTCGGTGACATTCCCATTGGCATCCTTCACAAAATTATGGCATTTAACAATATAGGCACTTTTAAGCCGCACCATCAACCCAACACCCAGGCGGAAGAATTTTTTAGGTGGTTCTTCCATAAAATCTTCGCGTTCTATCCACAATTCATTACTAAAGTGCAGGTCACGACCACCGTCACCACCTTCAGCTTCGGGATTGTTTTCGCTGTAAAGGGCTTCGGTTTGTCCTTCAGGATAATCGGTGATCACCATTTTTATAGGGTCCAGCACAGCCATCCGGCGCCAGGCTGTTTTATTCAGGTCCTCGCGGATGCAGAATTCCAACAGGCTCACATCGATCATATTTTCGCGCTTCGCAACGCCAATACGCTCGCAAAATTCACGGATGGATGCCGGCGTATATCCTCTGCGACGCAATCCGCTTATGGTAGGCATTCGTGGATCGTCCCAATCTTCTACATGTCCTTCTTCAACCAGTTGCAACAGCTTACGCTTGCTCATTACGGTATAATTGAGATTCAAACGTGCAAATTCATATTGTTTGGATGGAAATATCTCCAATTGCTCAATAAACCAATCATATAAAGCCCTATGCGGAATAAACTCCAGTGTGCAAATAGAATGGGTTATCTCCTCAATAGCATCTGATTGCCCGTGCGCGAAATCATACATTGGATAGATGCACCACTTATCGCCTGTTCGGTGATGATGGGCATGTTTTATACGATACATAATCGGATCGCGCATGTGCATGTTTGGCGATGCCAGGTCAAGCTTGGCCCTAAGCACTTTAGCGCCATCGGGATATTTGCCGTCCTTCATCTCTTCAAACAGGCGCACATTTTCTTCAATGCTCCTATTACGGTATTGGTTACCCGTACCCGGTTCGGTAGGGGTGCCTTTTTGAATAGCTATTTCCTCGGGTGTGCTATCGTCCACATAAGCCAAACCCTCGCGTATAAGCGTTAAAGCAAAGGCATAAATAATATCAAAGTAATCAGAAGCATACAATTCATTGGCCCATTCAAAACCCAGCCACTTTATATCAGCTTTTATACTATCCACATATTCTGTTTCTTCTTTTGTTGGATTGGTATCATCAAAACGAAGATTGGTTTGTCCGTTATATCTGTGTGCCAATCCAAAATTTAAACAAATGGATTTGGCATGGCCGATATGCAGATAACCATTTGGCTCGGGCGGGAAACGGGTAAGCACCCGGCCAGCGTGTTTACCGTTACGTATATCCTCTTCAACTATCTCTTCAATAAAATTTAATGATCTTTCTTCGCTCATGATATAATACAATAGTGCAAAAATAAGAAAAAATGCCTTAACACTCCGGTTCTCCTGTCATTTCGGCAAGGTACGGGGAGAAATCCTGTATCAGCGACCAATGGCCATGAATGCTGTACAAGATATCTCCCAGTCACCGCTATATACATGGATTTTAATGTAATTGTATCCCCCTAACCAACCTCACATTTTCTTCTTACTTTTACGCCAACCAATCCGGTTTTACATGAGTAATACCTTTAACCGCCCCATTCGTGTTTTAGTTGCTAAAGTAGGCCTGGACGGGCACGACCGCGGCGCGCGTATAATTGCTACTTCGCTACGTGACGCGGGTATGGAAGTGATCTATACCGGTTTGCGCCAAACCCCCGAAATGGTGGTGAACACTGCCCTGCAGGAGGATGTGGATGCTATTGGCATATCCATACTTTCGGGTGCCCACATGACCGTTTTTCCTAAGATCATACAATTGATAAAAGACAAGCAAATGGATGATGTGCTGATCACCGGAGGGGGCATTATACCAGCGAGCGATATGCAGGCATTAAAAAATTTGGGAGTTGGCGAGCTCTTTCCTCCGGGAACTAACACGAAAGACATTGTTCAATACATTACCAATTGGGTGCACCAGCATCGCAATTTTTAAATTTATCTGCTATGTTTCAAAATCTTCTAATAGACAATAACGGACCTATCCGGCATATCATCATTAATCGCGAAAGCAAACTGAATGCGCTGAATAAGGCTACCCTGGCCGAACTGCATACGGCCATTTACGATGCTTTCCAGAACGAACGGATAGGTGGTATCATTATAACCGGCGCCGGACAAAAGGCTTTTGTGGCGGGCGCAGATATTGCTGAGTTCTCCTCTTTCAGTTCTGCACAGGGCGGAGAACTGGCCCGTGAAGGCCATGCCAAGGTTTTTGATCTGATTGAAAATGGCAGCAAACCGGTTATTGCCGCTATTAATGGATTTGCT
Source organism: Mucilaginibacter sp. (assembly GCA_028288085.1). Taxonomy (GTDB): domain Bacteria; phylum Bacteroidota; class Bacteroidia; order Sphingobacteriales; family Sphingobacteriaceae; genus Mucilaginibacter. The sequence continues at coordinate 11,608 of JAQBOK010000006.1, read as the reverse complement.
TTAGGCGGAGGATTGGAACTGGCGCTTGCCTGCCATATCCGCATTGCTGCTGACACTGCTAAAATGGGCCTGCCCGAAGTTAGCCTAGGCCTGATACCCGGTTATGGCGGCACCCAACGTTTAACCCGCTTAGTAGGTAAGGGCAAGGCATTAGAGATGATATTAACTGCCGATATGATCACCGCCACCGAAGCCCATCAGTATGGATTAGTAAACCATGTGGTAACCCCGGATGAACTGTTAACCAAAGCCGAAGAGATTATGAACAGGATACTATTACGCGCCCCTTTGGCTGTCGCATCAGCTATTACTGCAGTAAACGCGTCCACTCAAACAGGGGTCAATGGTTTCGACATAGAGGTAGCAGAATTCGCGAAATGCTTCGATACAGAAGATTTTAAAGAGGGCGTTACAGCTTTTATGGAAAAGCGAAAACCCCTTTTCAAGGCTAAATAGGCTATTTTTATGACACAATCCTGACCAAATAACAAAACGGGTCAAAATTATCTTATTGTCAATCAATCGATTGAATAATCGTGACATTGAGATGAAACGGTGGGTATGTTTTATGATGTTACTTTGTTCCGTGTTTCAAACACACAACAATAATTTAACACATATAATCATGAAAAGTACATTAAAAATTTCAGCCCTGGTTTTAGCTTTTGCCGGATTCGCATTGGGCGCAAAAGCACAAACTGCAACTACTTCTACAAGTAAATCTACTACAACATCAAATGGCGTAATCTTAAGCGTTGGCGTTGATGCCGGTATCCCGACAGGAAAATTATCAGATAGCTATAACTGGAATCTTGGTGGTTCGGTACAAGCCGATATCCCGGTTATTCAGCACCAATTGTTTGTAACGGTTAATGCCGGCTATAACAACATCTTTGGTAAAAAAGATCTTGGTGGTGTATCGGGTTTAGATGCTACCAACATTCAACTACTTCCTGTAAAAGCTGGTTTAAAATTCTTCCCTATAAATAATTTTTACATACAAGGTGAAGCAGGTGCAGCTTTTGCACTAAACAAATCAGATGTAGGTTTTGATAAAAGCGCCGCCTTTGTTTACGCTCCGCAAATTGGTGTGCAGTTTCCACTGAGTGGCAAAAGCTACATTGATGCCGGCGTTCGTTATGAAGGTACAACCAAATTCAACAGCACTATTGATGATAGCAAGGTGAACTTTATTGGCCTGCGCGTTGCTTACGCTTTTGACACTAAGTAAATTTTTACAAACATTATGACAATGGAAAGGGGCCCTGAAAGCCCCTTTTTTCATTTTATTTATTAAAAAAACATAAAAATTAGCCCATTAATTAAATTTACGCAAAAAATTAGCAAATTTGTTTGTAACTTGACGTAGCACAAATACGTTTACCTGTTCAAAAGTAAATTCCTGTTATGAAGAAAATACTCATCATTGATGATGAAGTTAATGTTGCGTTATTGTTATCCAAGTTTTTAACGCGAAACGGTTTTGATATTACCACGGCCTCAACGGGTACGAGTGGCATGGAGTTTCTTAAAAACGGCTCGTTCGACCTTGTTTTATGCGATTTCCGATTGGAAGATACCGATGGCCGTGAGATGCTTAAAAACATTAAAACCCAATATCCAAAAACTGGGGTTATCATTATTACCGGCTATTCCGATATTAAGATGGCGGTGGAACTGATAAAGATGGGTGCGTATGATTATATCACTAAACCTCTTTATCCTGATGAGATATTAAATACCATCAATAAAGCTTTCGAGACGCACCATGCATTAGTTGACGACCAGGAAACTGTAACCGTTACCCGGTCTATTAACGGCAGGGAAAAAAGACAGATCCCGAATGGTGAATTTGTGGTAGGTACCAGCAAAGCCTCTAAGGAATTGCTGCGCCAGATAGAATTGGTAGCACCAACAAATTATAGTGTGATCATCTTAGGCGAAAGCGGGACCGGTAAAGAATCGGCTGCAAAAAATATCCATTTGAACAGCACCCGTCATAATATGCCTTTTATTGCTATGGATTGCGGTTCGCTTACCAAGGAACTGGCAGCAAGTGAGTTTTTCGGGCACGAGAAAGGCTCGTTCACAGGCGCATTATATACCAAAATAGGTCACTTTGAAATGGCCAATGGCGGCACTTTATTTTTGGACGAGGTTGGGAACCTTTCTTACGAGATCCAGGCAGCCTTATTAAGAACCGTACAAGAGAGGAAAGTAAAAAGAATAGGCAGCACTAAGGAGATAGATTTGGATGTGCGCATTATTATAGCCACCAATGAAAGTCTGCAGGAAGGGATACTAAAAGGCAGGTTTAGAGAAGACCTTTACCATCGCTTTAATGAGTTTACCATTTATATGCCGCCTTTGCGCGAGTTAGGTGGTGATATTATGTTGCTGGCAGAGCATTTTTTAAGAACTGCAAACCAGGAACTGGGACGAAATGTAACTTCATTTTCACCCGAAGTGATTGAATGCTTTATGAATTATCGCTGGCAGGGAAATATTCGCGAATTGAAAAACGTGGTGCGCAGGGCAACCCTGATCACCGAAGGAGATGTGATCCAAATGAAGGCTATACCGCTTGAAATTTCAAATTATAGGTCACCTGCATTTGAAACAATTGCTGCGGCTACTGTTGCCGCTCCAGAGCCAATTGCAATAAAAGAGAACAGGCACGACCTGAAAAATGCAGCCCAGGAGGCAGAGTACGATACCATTTTAAAAGTTTTGAGAGAGGTGAACTTTAATAAAACAAAAGCAGCCGAAATATTGAATATCGATCGGAAAACGCTCTATAATAAAATGAAGGCCATTAACCTGAGCAAATAACACGGAGATGCCTGATGAAGATAAAATACGTAACCTGAGGCATGATATCAGGAACCAGCTTTCGAATATTAACCTGGCAGTTGAACAATTAAAGTACGAAATACCCGATGATGCAGGCTCTGATAGCGAGTTTTATATCAATACTATCGCTGCAAGTTGTGCCAGGATCAATATTTTGCTTAACGACCTGGACTAACCATCTGTAAAACTAAGAGATTTAATACAAAGGCGCTAAAACTTTTTAGCGCTTTTTTGTTTAATATGTATACTTATTACAATTACCCTGCATGTCAATTTTTAATTATAAACAGCGAAACAATATCATATTGGTCAGCATCATTGTGTTGGGCTGTTTTTTAGTTTATGCGTTAAGCGGTTTGTTCAGTTCCATACTGGGTGCTATCGTGCTCTTCACCATTTTCAGGCCAATTTTTCTTTACCTGGTCGAAAAAAAGGGCTGGAATAAAACCCTGGTAGCCCTGCTTATTATCTTTTCATCGCTTATTGTTATTGTTATCCCTTTCCTCTCATTAAGTATCATGGTGATTGATAAGATCGGAAGCATAAACAGGAATACTTTCCCTATCCAGGAGTGGGTTTCAAAAGTGGATGCTTTTGCCGCTACCCATTTAAATCAACCCAAATTAGCCGAAACCAGTTTGCAAAAACTAGGGGGCTATGTTACAGAACTGTTCCCCTCCATTATCAGCAGCGCGGTAAATATTATTTTAACCCTGCTGGGCCTCTACTTTCTGTTGTACTTTATGCTGGTGCAGATGAAGGAATTTGAGGCCGGCTTACTAAAATATGCACCCTTCCGCGAACAACACGCTTTAAAATTTGCCCAAACATTGCGCAATTCCACTTATTCAAACGTTTTAGGGCAAGGAATAATTGCAATTACACAGGGTACTTTATTGGCAATGGGCTTTTATGCTGTTGGTATACCCGATGCAGTATTTTGGGGGGTAATTGGCTCATTTATATCTTTTTTACCGGTTGTAGGAGCCCCAACGCTATGCATACCTGCCAGTATTATATTATTTGCCACAGATCATACAGTAAAAGGAATCCTTTTGCTGGTTTATGGATTATTATTTATCGGCAATATTGATAATGTATTAAGAATGATCATTAATAGGCGTATTGGCAATACGCACCCTATTATTTCAGTTATAGGGGTGTTCATCGGCTTGCCCCTTTTTGGGATACTCGGATTGGTTTTCGGGCCTCTGTTACTATCTTATTTCTTATTATTGCTGGAAATATATGAAACTAACCGAATGGCTGCCGATAGATTGGAGCGTATACGTACCGGGCCCGACACCTAATGAGTAAATTGAATATTTTTTGCCCGGGCCAAAGTAAATGCCGATATTAAGAGGGTGCTTATTTAAAATAAATAAACGACAAAAAGTCCGTTAATAAATAATTGGCAGGATATTTAGCCGTTATAAAAACAAATGTTCAATTTAAAAATTATATTAATATGAATGATAACTCAAAGGTAGTAGTTGCATTGCTTGCAGGGCTAGCGGCAGGAGCAGCATTAGGAATATTATTTGCGCCTGAAAAGGGAACTGAAACGCGTGATAAACTTACAGAATCTTTAAAAAAATTAGGTGATTCTATAAGAGATACTGCCGCCTCAGAAATTGACAACCTGGTAGGTTTGAAGGACAAGGTTGTTGAAAACATTAAAAGTAAGATAAATATTAATGAGCAGGAGTACCAGGATGACCTGGAACACGCATAATAATAACCGGTTCCGGGCAATTTACCCGGAACCATAATTAAATAAAATGGAACCTCAAAAGGAAACACCTCCTCCTATTATTGACCAGTTAAAGGAATACGCGGAAACGCGTTTAAAACTGGCTAAATTAGAGGCTATTGATCGCAGTACTTCAGTTTTGGCCAGCATGGTTACGGATGTGATAGTTGCGATCAGTTTTATACTGACCTTCCTTTTTTTAAGCTTTGCATTTGCATTTTACTTGTCTGATTTATTGCATTCAAAAGCCGGGGGGTTTGGCTGTGTAGCTTTATTATACTTACTGATAGCCGTAATTATAATACTTGCTAAAGATAAATTACAACAACCGCTCATCAACCTGTTCATCAAAAAACTATTTAAATAAACAATGATGGATATATCTATAAAAAACATTAATGATCTTAAAGCAGAAATAATTCGTTTGCGGGTAATTGAGCAACAGCAAAGCGAAGGTTTAAAGGCGCGTGTTAGTAGTCCGTCGGCACTGTTTCACACCGCAATCTCTTTATTTCCAAAGTCATCTTCTCCGGGCGATGATTCAAAGAACAGCATATTCAACCAGGATTTTTTTGGGATCTTGTCAAGGGTACTGTTACCTCTCACCTTAAATAAAACCCTTTTCCGTAATTCAAATTTCGTTGTAAAAGCGTTGGTAGGTTTTCTATCTCAAAAAGCCTCTCATTTTATCAGCGAAGATTCCGTTACCGGTTTAATAAGCAAGGTGAAATCCATCTTCGAGAAAAAGAACAAAAAAACCGATTATGGCATACCGCCTGATAGCGAGACTTATTAAGTAAGCTAAGGCCATCATTGCCCAATGGCCGTTAGATCATGACAACTCATTCAAATCTTCCTTTAATATTTTGATCTTTTTAAAATATTTGATCTTATAGTACCAGTGGTTAATCATTAGCGATATAATGGTTAAGCCCCCGCAAACCAATAAAATAGTATCTGGGGATAGTATCCAACGATTCAGAAATAATTTAATAAAAGCATAATAATAAGCCGGAAAAAGGAAGAGATAAACAATGTTGTATAGTAAATAAAACCTTTTAAAATCCGCCAGCATCTTTGTAAGCACTTCTTTAAGGCTTTTATTAGTGTTAACAATAAATATCCGCTCTAACCATTTGTGAAACCACACAGTTGTTAAGGCAAAAATGACCATGATGATTACTGACATGATCGATTTGCCGAAAATTTGAGAATGGTGAGGAATAAAATAAGCCATAGCAAGGTTAGCTAATAACACTACGATCAATGCGCCGCATGCGCCTGCCCCAAGTTTACTCCAAAAAGCGTTTCTCTGCTGTATTTCCGTTAATGTGTTTGTTATTTTCATAATAATTGTATCTAATGTTTCTGCTGTGAGTTTTTGTTTTTCTATTTCCTTTTGCTGTATGTTACTCCAAAAGATTTTAAATTCATCTAATTCCATATCATCCTATATTTACAAGTGTTCTCAACTTAGATTTAATTTTATTCAGCTTAAATCCTATGTTCGTTTCAGAAAGCCCCAGTATCTCTGCCATTTCCTTGTAGCTGCATTCCTCCATATAAAGCATGGTTACTGCACGCTCCACCTCCGATAATTTTTTTATAGCATCATACATTAGTAATATCCGTTCATCAGTGCCGGTGTTCTCTTTAACCGCAATCTGCATAGCTTCATCATCCAGTTCATTAAAAGCTTTTCGTTTTGTTTGCTTTCTTAACCTTGTAATAGCATTGTTAATCGCAATGCGATACATCCATGTTGATATTTTCGAGTCTCCTTTAAATGTTGGATACGCGCGCCACAACTGTAGTATGATATCCTGGAAAAGATCTTCCTTATCCTCTTTATTATTACAATACATATTGCAAACTTTAAAAATCAGTCCTTGGTTGTCTGAAATGAGAGTAAGAAATTGATCTTTCAAATTATATTTATTCAATTAGTCGAGCGACTTTGAGAAAACTTAGCGCAAACTCTATTTTTTTTAAATATAGACAGAATGCAGCTATAGAAAATATACCCGTATTGGTATTTATACACATGATATAAAAGTTATTTTTGCACTCGTAATTTTTATAAGTGGGAAAAGATAAATTAAAACGTTTTGCCGAGATAGATACTTTCAGCAATGTATTGCAATTAGAGGCCGGCCAGCCCTATAAGGGTAAATGGGGTTCTGATTTTTTTAAGAAAGATAGCGCCGTGGTACTGGAACTCGCGTGCGGCAAAGGTGAATATACCGTAAACCTGGGTCGCCTTTTTCCTCAAAAAAACTTTATTGGTATTGATTATAAGGGCAACCGCATATGGCGCGGCGCAAAAACAGCGCTGGAAGATGGCGTAAGCAACGTCGGTTTTTTGCGTATTCAAATAGAATCATTACTGGATTATTTTGCGCCGGGCGAGGTGGATGAGATATGGATCACCTTTCCAGATCCGCAGCCACAACTAAGCCGTGAAAAAAAGCGCCTTACCTCTCCGCGATTTTTGGAAAAGTACAGGCAGATACTTAAACCCGGAGGTTTCATTAATTTAAAAACCGATAACGACGGCCTGCATGCTTATACAGTTGAAAAAATTGGTGAGTTTGGTCTGCAACTGCATGCCAAAACAGAAGACCTTTATCATTCCGAACATGCCGATGATGTACTTTCTATAAAAACTTATTACGAAAAAAAATATTTGAAAGATAATAAGAATATCAACTATCTTAAGTTTTCATTTTAAATAACCATGCCCGATCTGAATTTTTATGATATGGTTTATCAAGTGGTGAGGCTAATCCCACAGGGGAGGGTCACTTCCTATGGCGCCATCGCCAGTTATCTCGGTACCAGGGGCTCCTCGCGCATGGTGGGTTATGCCATGCAGGCCTGTGGCAATGCCAATCCACCGGTGCCCGCCCATAGGGTGGTGAACAGGCAGGGGCTACTAACTGCAAAATTTCATTTCGGGGGCGACCTGATGGCACAACTATTAGAAAGCGAGGGCGTTAAGGTAAAAGACGACCAGGTGCAGAATTTTAAAAAAGTGTTTTGGGACCCCGCTATTGAGTTAGAACTGTAAAAAATATATGCTTTCTAAAAGCCACTCTTTGGAGAAGATTTGGCGGGGCTGATTTCCAACAACTCCATCCTGTTCCCAAAAGGATCAATAAAGGCAAAGCGGTCGCGGCCTGGCAATATAGGTTCTTCAGTTATTTCAACTCCATATTTTTCAAGCTGCTTTCTGGCAGCAACAATATCAGTTACCTCAAAGGCGGTGTGCCTGGTTGAACGGGGCAGGGCTTGCTCACAACTGATGTGCAATTGTATGTCGCCAATGTTGAACCAATAGCCTCTTGAACCAAAAATCTTGTCAGGGCGTTCTATCTGCTCCAAACCTAAAACTTCGGTGTAAAATTTACGGGCTTCTTCCAGCCTTTCGGGTGGTACACTAATATTGATGTGGTCGGCACGTTTAAAGGTGATCATTCGTGTTCTGCAAAGGTTAATACATAATTGTTATTATCCAGGATAGAGAATTCCGTAGCTCCATAAAAGGTTTTTTCCAATCCTTTAAGCACTTTCACCTTATCTTTTATCGACTCAAAAAATGCATTGATATTTTTCAGGTTGATATAAAGCAAAAGCGAACCACCATCTTTCTTGCTTATCTCCGGCAGTTCTTCGGCCAGGCTGCTGTAAGTTTGAAACATAATGGTAACACTGCCGTTCGCCATCATCGCCCAAACCAAATCGTCGCCACTTTCAGGTACTGACATCGTTACTTGAAAACCCAGCACTTTATAAAGCGTGATGGTTTCCTGCATGTTACTGACAAAAATATTTGGTGATAAACTTTCCATAAATCTGGTAAAAAGGTAAAAAAATAAATTTGTTGAAATGATATAAAGATAAAAATTTATATTCGTAAAAAACTAATCTTTTTAGCATTTTTAATGGCTAAATATACAATCAATAATTAAATCTCCATGGGAAAATTAGAAGATGATTTCAATGCCTATCGTACCAAAATGAACGACAGAATAATGGAATCGGCCAATACCAATATTAAGCGTTTTTTTGCGCTGGATACCACCACTTATGCAGAAGGCGCCCTGGATGTAAAGACTAAAGAAATGCTGGGCCTGGTAGCATCTATGGTTTTGCGCTGTGATGATTGCATTAAATACCATCTCGGCAAATGCCACGAAGCTGGCGTAAACAATGATGAAATGAACGAGGTATTTATGATTGCTAATTTGGTGGGCGGATCAATTGTGATACCGCATTACAGGAGAGCAGTGGAGTATTGGGATGAGCTTTCTTTGAAGTAATATTTACACCCTATCATTTCGACGAGGTGCGAGGAGAAAACTTAAACAAGCGTACGCCACCAAATATGTTGTATAAGATTTCTCGCTGTAGTTCGAAATGACATAATTTTAAAAAATAATATAAACACATGCAAACTCAAGACTTAAAACGTTGCTCGTGGTCTGGTACCGATCCCTTATACATGGATTATCACGACAACGAATGGGGCAAGGTTACCCACGATGACAAGAAACTATTTGAGTTTTTAATACTCGAATCGGCACAGGCAGGTTTAAGCTGGATCACCATTTTGCGCCGGCGCGATGGCTACCGTAATGCCTTTGCAGATTTTGATGTGCACAAAGTTGCTGCCTTTACTGCAGATGACGTTGAACGGCTGATGCAGGATGCAGGCATTATCCGCAACCGCTTAAAGATATTGACAGCTATTAGTAATGCGAAGCTTTTTATCGGCATTCAGAAAGAACTCGGCTCCTTTGATAAATACCTTTACAGCTTTATGCCCGACGGGAAACCTATTATCAATCATTCCGATAAAATACCTGCAAGTACGCCGATCTCTGACGCCATAAGCAAGGACATGAAAAAACGCGGCTTCAAATTTTTTGGCACTACCATTTGTTACGCGCACATGCAGGCAACCGGCATGGTAAATGACCACATCGATTCGTGTTCATTTAAATGAACAGAGATTACACCGATTGTTTTTTGATTTCGCCTGTTAATCAGTGAACATAAATTGTAATTTTGAAAAAATCGGTGGAATCACTTTATAAATCAGTGGAATCATATTTATGAAAAAATTATTTCTTTTGGATGGTATGGCCCTTATATACCGGGCGCACTTTGCGTTGAGTAAAAGTCCGCGTTTTACTTCAAACGGCATCAATACATCGGCGGTAATGGGATTTACCAACACCCTGCTTGACGTACTTAAAAAAGAAAGACCTACCCATATGGCGGTGGTATTTGATACCGAAGCGCCTACCGAACGCCATACCGATTTTACTGCTTACAAAGCGCACCGGGAGGCTATGCCCGAAGACCTGGCCACGGCGCTACCTTACATTTTTAGGGTGGTTTTGGGCTTCAATATACCACTTATCACCTCTGATGGCTATGAAGCCGATGATATTATAGGCACCCTGGCAAAAAAGGCAGAGAAAAAAGGTTACCAGGTATTTTGTATGACACCTGACAAGGATTTTGCCCAATTGGTGTCAGATAATATCCGAATTTATAAACCAGCGCGGATGGGTAACGAAATGGAAATTTTGGGCGTGAAAGAGGTGCTGGAGAAATGGGAAGTGGAGCGCGTGGAACAGGTAATAGATATTTTGGGCTTATGGGGAGATGCAGTAGATAATATTCCAGGGATACCGGGGATAGGTGAAAAAACAGCCAAACTGCTGATAAAACAGTATGGTTCGGTTGAAAATATTATAGCAAACAGTCACGAATTAAAGGGAAAACAGCGCGAGAATGTAGAGCAATTTGCCGCGCAGGGCCTGTTATCTAAAAAATTAGCAACCATTATATTAGATGTACCTGTTGAACTGGACGAAGCAGGGCTGGAAATGTGCGCACCAAGTAAGGACCTGTTAGAGCCATTATTTGCTGAACTCGAATTCAGGACTTTGGGCCGCCGTGTTTTTGGCGACGATTTCAGCATTACTGAAACAAAGGCAGTTAGTATTCAAACGGATCTTTTTGGAGACCCTGTGGCCACCAACAGGACTACCATGACGGTTGATATCAGCGATATAACAGAAGTTGAGACTAATATAGTATCAAAAAACATCAATAATGTTCCGCATGAATATCATTTAGCCGAAACATTTGAAAAGCGAAGCGAACTTATCTCCCTGCTAAAACAACAAAAAAGCATTTGCTTTGATACAGAAACTACAGGAACAGATGCAAACAATTGCGAACTGGTGGGTTTATCTTTTGCTATAAAACAGGGAGAGGCCTGGTACGTACCTGTTCCGGCCGATCAACAATTGGCACAAGCTATTGTAGATGAATTTAAGCCCATTTTAGAAGATGCTGCTATCAGTAAAACCGGGCAAAATATAAAGTATGATATCCTGATGTTAAAATGGTACGGCGTTCAGGTATGTGGCGATCTGTTTGATACCATGCTTGCACACTATATTATAGACCCGGATACGCGTCATAATATGGATATTCTGTCAGAAAATTACCTGGGCTATAAACCGGTATCCATCACCGAGCTGATAGGTGCTAAAGGAAAAAACCAGGGCAGCATGCGTGATGTAGAATTTGAAAAAATCAAGGAATATGCTGCCGAGGATGCCGATATCACCCTGCAGCTAAAAACCGTATTTGAACCCAAGCTTAAGGAAGTAGAAAGCGAAAAACTAATCCACGAAATTGAACACCCACTGGTTTATGTTTTGGCGGACATGGAGTTCGAGGGGGTAAAAATAGACCACAACACCTTGAACGAGTTTTCAAAAGAACTCGAAACAGATGTGGCAAAGCTTGAAAAAATAGTATACGAAAAGGCCGGGGTCCGTTTCAACATAGCATCGCCAAAGCAACTGGGTGAAGTGCTTTTTGAAAAACTGATGCTCGATCCGAAAGCTAAAAAAACCAAAACCGGCCAGTACCAAACCGGCGAGGATGTGCTGCTCTCACTTGCCGCTAAAAGCG
>JAQBOK010000005.1 GCA_028288085.1 Mucilaginibacter sp. | reverse complement strand
AATCGTATGATCTGCAATATTCATCTATGTAGCAAAAGGGAGTATTGAACTTATGATCTAAATGAAGTTTTTGATCTGATGGCCAATCCTTATAAAAAGTCTGCAAAAACCCCTGATCGCTACCATCCGTTGATGGCAGCCGGTATATTAAAGGGAAAAGTTCGTCAAACAGCGCTTTGCGTGGTTCAATAACCATTAACCCAGCATTTAGATTTTCCCATAATCTATTTTCAGAAAAAAGGCCACCAGCTACTACTGCCGACATATGAGGATGTCAAACAACTGCTCTATATTGCCACAAACCAGCATATCTGCATCAATATATACCACTTTGTCAAACTCAAACATTTCAAACAACCTAAGTTTAGTGTACATATATTTAAATCCCCGGTCATCATTACCCAAATCATGCGGGTTTTTAATTTCGGCTACAACTTTGGTTTTTATTTGTACATGGGCTAATAAGTCGAGTGCATCTTTAGAAACAGATTCACTAACCAGTACAACTAAGCCGTATAGCTTATTATATTTACTGATCGATTCATTTAAAACCAAAATACCCGGCAAAAAACTATCAGTCCCCAAATAAGTAGCGAATGAATATTTCATATTAACAGGCATTCATATTTTAGTATAACAGTAATGACTTCGGACGTTCTTTTACAACTTCTAACCTAAAAATTAATTTTCAGATAATTGCCCCGTGTTTACACGGTATTTTAAAATAGTCCTTTAAAAAAATGCTGAAATTTGATACCCTGCCCATCAATAAAATAAAAAAGCAAACACATTCTTTTTTATTTTTATAAAAGCTATTTTTGAACTGAATGTCAAATTATAAAACTTGTTTGCTGATAGATGACAATTACATTGATAATTTTGTCACTCGCAGAATTTTAGAAAGCGGCAACTTTGCCGAAAAGGTGATCGTGAGTCAGTCGGCTACCGAAGCTATAGAATTCCTGCGGTCAGGAAAAGTAAAACCCGATGTGATATTTTTGGATATCCGCATGCCTATGATGGGGGGATTTGAGTTTTTGCAGGAATACGATAAACTGGAAGTTGAGGGCAAAAAAGATATCAGGATATTTATGTTATCATCATCGCTTGACCCTGCCGATCTAAAAAAATCGACCAATAACAAATATATCACCCAGTTTATTCACAAACCGCTTACCCAAAAAACACTAGATGATATTTGTGTATGATCTTAGTTGCTGATAGCGGCTCATCCAAAACAGATTGGTTACTTGCTGTACCGGGCCAGGATCCATTACAATTCAGAACGGGGGGGCTTAATCCGTATTTCTTCACTGAAAAGGAGATGGTAAAAATATTGCATGATCAGGGTTCTGCCCTGGTTGCGCACGCCGCAGACATTACCGAGATCTATTTTTTTGGCGCAGGATGTTCAAGTCCGGACAGGCACGAGATCCTCTCGAACGCACTTAGCCAGCTATTTCCTAAAGCATACATCAGTGTTGACAGTGATCTTTTAGGGTGCGCTTATGCTACCTGCGGCAACGAAAAGGGGATTTGCTGCGTACTGGGAACAGGGTCTAATATATCCTTTTTTGATGGGGATGATGTGCATTCAGGCAAGCATGGTTTGGGATATGTATTAGGGGATGAAGGTGCAGGTACCTGGTTTGGAAAAGCGCTCATTACCGATTTTTTATACGGCAATATGCCCGAAGATATTCATTCCCTTTTCAATAAGAATTACGAGGTGAACAAGGAAATAGTGATCCAGAATGTTTATCAAAAGCCCGGCGGAAATTCATACCTGGCCTCATTTGCTAAGTTTTTGAACGAAATAAGACAAACCGGTTACGGGCAGGCGTTATTAGAAAAAGGCTTTCTGGAATTTATTGAAACCAACATCAAATCGTATCCACAATACCACAAGTATAAGTGCCATTTTGTAGGCTCAATAGCCTATGTTTTTGCCGATGAGCTAAAGGCGCTTTGTGAAGCAAGCGATGTACATACAGGCAAGATCATCAGGCAGCCTATCTTTGATCTTTTGCAGTTTATCATAAGCAGGGAGAAGTAAATTCCGGCTCAGAAATAACTATCAAATGCAATTCCTCTTCGTAATATTTTTCCAGCATTTCCTCATTCTTTGCTGGTGAAAACACCGTATTTTTTTGGGTGTTTTAACTGTTTTTTTAAATGGAATAATAAGTAGATTTATTTTTCCTATCTGTTGCTATAGATAAAATGTAAGTTTTTATAAATAGATTATTAAAAAATATTTCAATAGATTTATTGCTAAGAAGAGTAATACCTTATCTAATCCAATAAAATCCGTTTACTAATGGAAGATCAACTATCTGAAATTATAAAAGATATTTATAAGGAAAACTGTGTCCTTATTATCGGCCCTGATATATGCGACTTTGGCGACAAATCATTCTTTGAAGTAATGTGTGATGATTGTTTGAATAATAATCAATATAAAGACATTTTCGATTATGCCCCTCAATATGTTTTTTTAAATGAAGAATTATTGCAATTAAAGACCGGCATTAAAGAGATCACGGTGCTCAAAATGATGCAGGAGTTTTATCAAAAGCAAACTGTTTTTGATGATCCCCTCTTAAAAATTTCTCAAATCCCTTTTCACCTGATAATTTCTTTGATGCCCGATGACCGGTTGAAAAGAATTTTTACGGAGCAAAAACTGGATTTTAATTATGGCTATTACCCTACCAATGAGGTTTTCAAAAAAATTCCGGAAAAGCCATCCAAACAAACACCCTTGATATATAATTTGCTGGGAGATTTCGAAGAAAGGGATGTAGTAATAACTTTTGCTGATCTGTTCTCCTTTTTATCAAATATAATGAAACACGACTTGCCTGATGTTATACAGGAAAGTTTAAAAAAAGCCAGTTCCTTTATTTTTTTGGGTGTTCATTTTGAAAGATGGCACGCGCAGCTACTTTTAAAATTGATCATATCAAAAGGGCTTAATTATACCATTTCTAAAAATGGGAATAATGATGATGTGAGCCTTTTTGTAGGCCGTCGCCTTGAATTAGAGTTACTTGGAAATGATCCGCTCGATTTTCTTAATAATATATACCAAAGTTGTAAAACTAAGGGTCTTTTAAAAAGCATTCCGGCAAGGGCGCGTGTATTTATATCATATAGCCACAAAGATATGGCTGTTGTTAAGGCAATGGTTGTTATTTTAAAAACGCACAATATTGAAGTTATTATGGATGAAAGCCATATGGCCGGCGGGCAAAAGATTAATGATTTTATTTCTAAAATAGAAAATGTTGATTTTGTAATACCGATCATATCACAATTCAGTCTTTTTTCTCGCTGGGTAATAAAAGAAATAAACACCTGCTTAGAGGAAGGGAAAAAACTATTACCCTATTGTTTGGATGAAACCATATCCAATAAAGATATAAATGAAACTGCATTAAACGTGGCAAGGAGCTCGATCAGGGAAATCAACCAAAAAATTCAGCAGAATGAGATGGGCAACATCGATGACCTGGTTATTGAGCGAAAAATGTGGTCTGATTATAATTTAGAGTTTCCTACTGTTTTAAAAGAGCTTAAAGGCATGAAATACAGGCAAATTGATGAGGCTAACCTCCCTGATAGCGTACAACTTATGATACAGGATATAGATTCAACAAAATGAGGAGTAAATGAAAGATCCCTATTTAGACAAGCTAAAAAACAGGTATCCCGGCATTAAACCATTTGCAGAAGAGGATACCCAACTCTTTTTTGGCCGGAAAAAAGATCTGGATGAATTTAATAGCCTTGTTTTTGTAAAACAAACAGTTGTATTATATGGCAAAAGTGGGTATGGAAAAAGTTCCCTTATTAATGCCGGGATAATTCCGGAATTAAAAAGAAATGATCAATGGGTCTATTTTTCAATCAGGTTTAATAATTATTCGGAAAAAGAAACCGTTGAAAACCTTTCGCCCGCCCAAACGATTAAAAAAAGATTCTCAGAGAAGATAAAGGAAAATACCAATTCTCCCTTTTACAATATTATACCACATGAAGATTCTTTTTGGTATTGGATAAAGCAAAATCAGTTAGTTACCAATAAAACAAAATTCATCATTTTTTTCGATCAGTTTGAAGAACTGTTTACTTATCCCAAAAATGAAATAGCTGATTTTTCTGAACAACTCTCTCAATTATTATATGGGACTGTACCTGTTAATTTCAGAAAAAGGATAGCCGAATTGGACGAAGATGGGTCTTTTAGTAATGAGCTTGAGGAGTTTGTATACAAAAAACCCGAAATAAAAGTGGTTTTTTCTATTCGCTCAGACAGGTTATCACTGATAAATGTATTAACCGACAGGCATCCATCTATTTTGCAAAATTGCTATGAACTAAATGCGCTTACTGTTGAAGACGCGGCATTAGCTATAATTGAACCAGCAAGGCTTGAAGAAGATAACGAATTTAAAACGCCCCCCTTTAAATATACCCAACCGGCTGTAGATAAAATACTAAAAGGCATAGCCAATCCGCAGGATGGAAAAATTGAAACATCAACGCTGCAGATAGTTTGCAGGTATATTGAGGATAACCTGGTTGCTGATAAAAAGCACGTACTAATTACTGAAGATATACTGGGAAACATTACTGATATATTTCAGCAATACTATGAAACCATATTAAATAAGCTTTCGGAAGATGAGCGGTCAAAAGCTCAGCGTTTGATAGAAGATGAACTAATTGATGTAGACCGGCGTAATTCTCTTACCACCAATTACATACAGGGTAAATTTGGATTAACAGAAAAATTGCTCTCAGTTTTAGAACAAAGTTCTTTATTAAGAAAAGAAAGAGACGCAAGCGGAAGGATCTTTTATGAGATCAGCCACGATACCTTAGTAGCAGCAGTGAATAAAGTTGCTGAAAAAAGAAGACAATCTGAAGGTGAAGCAAAAAAATTAGAACTGGAAAGATTATTTGAAGAAGAAAAACTTAAATCAGAAAATTTAACCAAACTGCACGCAAAATCTGTTCTGGCGTTCCGTTTGGCAATAGGGATGGCGGTAATAGCCATAATTGCCGCTGTTTTGGCTACCAGATCAACTATCAACTCAGAGAAAGAAAAAGAAATAGCCGAAGATCAGGCAAAGAAGGCAAACGTAGCCTTATATGAAAACAACTTACTTAAAGCAGGGGACCTTGTCAATAGGGCCAATATTTTTATTAAAAGTAATGATCTGCAATATGCCAGAACAGATCTTATTAAGGCTGATACATTGATACACCCGCAATTTGAGCTACCCCAAAAAATAGCAATAGAAAAATCACGAATACAACATGAAGTTGACTCTCTTTTAATTCATTGCAAATGAAAAAAAATAGTTTAATCAGGCTTTTTTGGTTGCCCGCTCTATTTTTACTTATGGTGCATTATAGCAAAGCGCAGAACCGTAATTATAAAGCCCAGGAGTGTAATTATGAAGAATTAATAAGAGAGGCTGACTCGCTTTCTAAAAATGATTATGAGAAGGCTATAAATAAATTAAATAGTGCAAGAGCCTGTAAACCCGAAATGGCAATTGAGGTTGATGCTAAAATTAAAGCTTTGTTTGATAGAATAAATAACGAAAGGATAAAGGCGCAAAACAATGAAAAAAAACTACGGGTAATGAATGCTAATCTTAGTGCCAGTTATGATGCAATAGCAAAACAATTTAAGGGTGGAAGATTAGGTGTAAAAGACATACAGGCAATGCCGTTACAGATACAAAAAGCCTTGCAGCAACAGTCTTCTGAAATTAATGCCGCAATATTAAATGCACAGGCAGAGACAGAAAATGCAGCAAAAAAGGTTAAAAAAGAAATAGTCAATAATTCCGGCTCTTCAGCTTCTAAAAACACTGCTTTTACAAACGCCAATAGTACGGGGCCTTTGAAAGCTGGCACGGGCAAGGCGGATAAATCAATTCACTTAATCAACAGGGAGAAATATAGAAAAGAAAGTAAAAAAATATTTGATGAAATATTCATAACACTGGATTTGCTAAACAGAACAAAGCCATCAATAAAAAACAATGCTTTAGTTAAAGAAGATGTTGTTTATTCCCTGGATGCTAAACTGCGCGACTCAATTGCACCCGATTCTCAACAGTTTAATAAAATATTATATACCGAATTAAGCCCCAAAATAGCTACATCTATTAAAGATGGAGATAGTGTTAATGAATATTTGCTGTTTGAATATCTAAGATCTGCTTATTATTATTCATGGAACCTTATGAATATTGAACAATTTGATAAGGCAAAACCCATTATATACCAGGCTGATAAAATTATCTTACAGAATAAACAATCGTCTGCTCAAATTTACCATGCATTATCCGGCATCGAAAACTCAAAAAGGAGATTTGAAGGTCATTATGGAAATAATGAAACCAGTTACGAACACGGAAAAATGGCACTTGAATATGCCAACAAAACGGTATCTATAGAACCCCATAATATATCTTATGTCAGAAATTTAATGATATGCCTGAGAAATATGGGGTCATCTGTATCCGATTCATTACTCTCGAAAGAAGAAAAAGCAAATTATTTAAAACTTGGGTGTGATTTTGCGAACTATATTGACAAAATTGACGGGCGGGGAATAGCATTAGTTATCACTTTTGATTGTATAAATGAAGAAGTAAAGGGTTTAATGGACTCCAGTCGCTATAATGACGCTCAAAACACTTTAAATAATTCTATCAGTGAATTCAACAATTTTATCGGGTTAAACCCTTCCAATTATTCAAAATATCTTTTAAGATCACAGTTATACTTAAGCATTGCCAACATACGGTCAAAATTAAAAGATACCGCAGGCCGTAAAGAAAATACTGATTATGCTCTTAAAGACTGGATCTCCTATATCAACGGAAACAAAATATCGCCATATGATCTGGAAGATTTTAAATCCATTTACAACGATATTGTAACAAATTATAATGACGTATACGCAGGGCACGAATTGGATAAACGCTATATAGCCATATCAAGTGCATTGGATAAGATAAAACCTATTTATACTAAGCAAATACAAATAGCGCAAATTATTATTTTATTAAACAATTATATAGGGGATGATCTTGTAGCCAATTACAGTAAAGCAGATAGCACCGAGGCATTATTTTATTACTCAAAATCTATAGCTTCATTTGAGAGTTCTAATATTATAAATTCCTATACAGGTTATTCTGAAGATTTCATTACGTTTTGCAGGTCATACAGCAGACGGATTGCACTGGGCATCAGTCTAAAGAGGGAGGAAACAATAACTTCAGACTATAATAAAATAGTGCAAATTTTTGTTCCCATCTACAAAAAATACCCATACGATTTTTATTTAGACCAAAATTTAGCAAAGGCATACAACCTGTATGGCCAATATTTATATGACAAGGGCGAATACGATAAAGCCATTTTGCCTTTAGAGAAGGCTTCTTTTGAAGGTATAAAGAACAGTACAAATTATTTAGTAAAAATATATAACACAAAAGGCTATGCCGATACTGCCAAGCTAAATTTTTATACACTTCGGCGCCGGTTTCAGGTTGATGGGGCAGAAAGATTTACATTTCCGGCAGACTATAACGGTTCGAAGCAAAATTTCGATGTATATATTTTAGACAGGGCTAAGGGTTATCCATATAAAGGTATTGAAGATCAGGCGGAGTGGTTACTAAAGGTACGGCATGGGGTAATTTCTAAAGATGTTGTAGATGCCTTTAATAAGATACAAGATATAGCGTGGGATAATAATTTGTCTTTTAAAGATCTATCTATTTATGCATTCGACTCTGAAAATGATAAAAAAATTCTATCCAAATATGCAATACGAAAAGAGGCAATTGAAAACGAAAAGAATTTAACAAACAAAATAATTTTAAGTGACTCCCTTTATAAAACTTACGAAACAGATTTACAAAGCGCCACGGTTAATAGAAAAGTAATTAAGAACGATGCCGTTACATTTTATTTAAAATATGCAAGATTACTACTTGAAAATAAAGATGAGTTACATGCTAAAAATTTATTTAGGCGGGTACTTGAATTAGATCCTGAAAATAAAGAAGCAAACAAGATTTTGAAAGAAAGATCCGCAAGATCATTGTATGAAAGCAGTAAGGATTTTAAGGCCCTGATCAACACAACGGATATTGATTATCTTGAGTTTTATCTTGGTTACTACCTTGATAACGGAAATGCTAAAAAAACTGATTTGATTGTTAAGCAAATATTGAAAGTAAAGGACAATGCGGAAGTAAGGGAAGAAATAAGCCAGGTATATTTTGATAAAAATATGAATGGCGATATACAGCGCTTGTTTTTAAGCAATGCAAACAGGATTAAGGAATTCAGGGATTATTTTCTAGGTAAAAACATTACTGATGAAACGAACATCAGAAAGAGGGAGTATTATACTACCCTTGTTGAACTGGATAAGGCATTTATTAAATCAAATAATAGTTTAGCAACAAGAATAACAGTGGCAAACCATTATAATAGTTTGGGCTGGTATTCCATACTTAGCCATAAATTTGACATGCTTATATTTTATTTTAATGAGAGCATTAAATACAATCCCGACTATAAATATCCGCGTGAAAATTTGGCACATGCTTACCTGTTTACCGATCAATTTGAAAAAGCAAAAAGCACGTACCTGGAACTGAAGGACCAGGAATTTGATAAAAACGCCGGCTATGCTACTTATAAGGTCGCCTTTTTAAGTGATTTTAAGGATTTTGAAAAAGTAGGGTTAACAAATGATAATATTAAAGAAATCGCCAGACTTTTAACTGAATAGCTTTAGATCTGTTTCCTAATAATTGTCATTGCTTTTATAATATCTTGTTGACAATGAATAGCGTGAAATCAGTCGAGGCCCGTGTTAGATATGATGAGACACGAGTATTTGTATTCTATCATCTTAGCTCTTAATACCCGTTGCCCTTTGTGTGTTGCTTGAGATGAGTGCAGTAGCTGATTTAGTTGTAATTATCCAGTAAACGTTTTTCTTCGACATTAAAATTAACCACATTAATACCAATTAACTGATTTACCACCTTAAAATAATTATCATCCCCATGACCACAATCTATCAACGCTTTTATCCCGGATATCCCTTTGCGGCGTTCCACCTCATCACTGATTAAACTGGCGAGCAACGAACGTACTTTGGTCTTTGATGGAAGTATTGAAGGATTTTTATTGAATAAATCTAATAAGCTTGCGTTGGGATTTTGCAGTAGATATTGCTTTAGCAATTTAACTAAATGACCCTGACTTATCATTTCCCCGTGCTCATCAGTATAATAGGCATTTCCCCAACTGTAGGCAATGCCTTCTTCCGCAGCACTATTTCGGGAATGAGTTCTTACTTTATCAGCATAATAATGAAATACATCGTGTGAAAAATCTTCATTATGCATAATCGAAAATATATACCCGTTTACTGGGCCAAAACCATCATTTTCGTGGCCAGCCGTTTCACTATCATACGCATAACCTAAAAGTTTCAATATATCAAAATAATCGTCCACCAAATAAAAATCAAAGTTTTCTGGCGGTAAACCCAGTTTTTTAGCAATGCGGGTATTTTTTTTATTGAATATTGCGGCGCGTTTCATGTTTATATTATCAGCATAATGATAGGTTATACGCCCCACTTTTTTAATTTTCCAATTCCTGGTTAAATAGAATAAAGGAATTGAAAATATGATTCTGTTAGCGTGTATTGCAGCTTCAAAATTTACTATAGCTTTTAATGTATTGTTACCAATATATGCTACAGAAATAAAATATTGATTAGCACCAATCGCATGAAGATTAATAAGTTGCGGGCTATATAAAGAATCATTTCTTGTATTTCCGTATATCCCTACCCCTTTTATACTACCGAAAATAGTTTCACTAAGCGTAGCTCCGGTAGAATCAATTGCAGACGAAAATGCTTTATTATTTTGAATGCGATAAATTAATGTATCTAACGCTTGCTTTATCTTTAGTTGGGTATCCTTTGGAACCTCCGAGCTAAAGACCGTACTTTTCATTATAGGAGTTTGAGCATATAGATGGGATCCCGTTATTAGTAAACTCCACAAAATATTTTTGACAATAGGGCTTAGGCGTTTCAATTGTTTTATGTTTCGTAATTTCTCTTTACTCTGTAAAAAGCTATGATATGTAATATTAACAAGGCTTTATGCAGATAAGACAAAACCTACCCTAAATTTAACATTAATTAAAGTCATTATGTATAAGTATTAGGATGCTTTTGTTTTAGCCGGATCATGTTTTTGATCTGACTCTCTTTTTCCTTCTTGTATTTACATAGGAAACAATTATAAATAATATACCGGAAATGGCTAATAAGCTACCCGTTCTTGCCAGGTAATCGCCGTGGATAACGTAAAAAGTTAATTCTGAATTCAAGTTAATATTTTGCTTTATCGCGGTTCTCACCCACCATTTTGTGTGCTGAACAATATCGCCCCGCTGATTAATAAAGGCAGAGATACCCGTATTGGCCGATCGGCAAACCCAGCGGCGGGTCTCGATAGCACGTAGCTTGGCATAATCCAGGTGCTGGTCTTTGCCAGAAGTGTTTCCCCACCAACCATCGTTGGTGACGATGGCGATAAACTGCGCGCCCTTATGTACTGCCTGCGCTATCCACTCACCGTATATTGATTCATAGCAAATAGCTGGTGCAACGCCTATGCCGCCTTGCGAGTAGAAGACACCTGGCTCCTCCTGGATGCCATAGCTGCCGGCAGCACCACCCAAACGCTCAAAAATTGGCTTCATAAACGAAAGGGCGTTTCCAAACGGCATCGATTCAGCACCAGGAACCAATTTTGATTTATGATAAAATTGTACCTCAGCTGAGTTCTCAATATTAATAGCAGCATTAAATACATCATAATATTGACTTCCCTGTGCATCAGCGGGCCTTGCCGAACTGGTCTTTT
The DNA here is from genome assembly GCA_028288085.1 of Mucilaginibacter sp. GTDB lineage: Bacteria > Bacteroidota > Bacteroidia > Sphingobacteriales > Sphingobacteriaceae > Mucilaginibacter. The sequence goes on along the minus strand of JAQBOK010000005.1, from coordinate 11,412 downwards.
GCGAGTTGTAAATTTTAATGGTTTCGGCCCCGGTGATCACATTGCCATTTTTATATTTATTTAAAAAACGCTGTATCTGTAGGAAATATGGATCGCTACGCACCCGGTCTTCATTTACACCGTTTTGGTCAGATATGGCTGTTTCGGGCCAAATGAAAAACTCGGTATTGCGCTGCCCCAATGAATCAGAAAGATGAGTCAATATATTGATCTGCTGCATGGTAGGTATGCTGCCTTCCTTTTCATAGGGGCCAATATTGGGTTGAGCTACCACAATATTTGATGGATTTTCAGCTTCCTTGTAGCTGTAATACCGGTACGATGAAAAACTAAGCGGCAGTACCAGGGATAGTACAAAAGCCGTGATCAGTCCTATTCTGTGCTTTTTGGCCTGCCTGTTTCTTAACCCGTTGTAGATCAAAAATCCAAGTATGTTAATTACCCATATCCAAATAGTGCCGCCATAAACACCGGTATATTCATACCACTGCACCCACTGATGGCTTATGGCAAACCCGTTGCCCAGTGTCATCCATGGAAATGCAAGATCCCAAGTTTGATTCAGGTATTCATAGCCTACCCAAAAGCAAATTAATCCAAACAGAGCTGGTCCAGGTTTGGTTATCAATCTCAAACGGTAATACAGCCAGCAGCAGGTTGCCATTAGTAATGGTGCTAATGCATAAGGTATCACCGTGATGGGTATTGCTGTAACCGGGCCTACTATCATTTTTAAAGCATTATAAACCCAATAGGTTGAAAGGACATTCCATACCAAAAACCCTAAAAAAGTAACGCCAAATATCTTCTTCCCCTTTTTAGTTGCTTCCGATCTGATGATATTTTCCATGGCCACCAGCATCGGTACAAAACCAATGAACAATAAAAAAGTACTGTAAGGGGTAGGGGGCCAGGCTATCCAAAGTAAGAGACCTGATAGGATGGATAAGGAAATGTTTTTTTTCATAATAAGCCCCACCTAAATCCCCCGATAAGGGAGGACTTTGAATTTTGTTTTTAAAAATAAGAAATCATTTTATAATTGAGTTTTTTAAGTCTACCCTTTGGGGAGATTTAGCGGGGGCTTATACATATTACAAATTCACCCTTTACAGGATGGGTTTCAAAATAAAGTTTTACTTCGGCCACCGAACCACGCACAGTCTCTTCAAACATTTTTGTCAATTCGCGCGAAACAGATATCTGCCTTTGGATGCCAAAATAAGTAGCCATTTCATCCAGCGTTTTCATAAAACGATGTGGCGACTCATATAATATAATGGTCCGTTCTTCTTCCGCCAGCTGCTTATAGCGTGTTTGCCGTCCTTTTTTTAAAGGCAAAAAACCTTCAAAGCAAAAACGGTCGGTCGGGAAGCCTGAATTGACCAACGCCGGAACAAACGCCGTAGCACCGGGCAGGCATTCCACATCAATATTATTTTTTAATGCCTCACGCACCAGATAAAAACCAGGATCAGAGATAGCAGGAGTACCGGCATCTGATATCAGGGCTATGTTTTTGCCTTCCTTTAAAAACCGGATGATCTCGCTTGAAGATTGATGCTCATTATGCTGGTGATGTGCAAATACCTTTTTTTCGACGCCAAAATGTTTAAGCAAAGGCGCGGAGGTACGGGTATCTTCAGCAAGTACCAGGTCGGCCTCTTTTAAAACACGTATAGCCCTGAAAGTAATATCCTCCAGGTTTCCTATCGGGGTGGGTACTAAGTAGAGTTTACCGCTCATTTAGTTTGCAGTTATTAGTTTGCAGTGGATATTTTTTAATTGACAGCGGGTATTCAAATGTATAGTTGTTAATATCTAAATAAAAAAACTGCCACTGCTTCTGCAAGTGCCACTTTAATTATATTTGTCAAAAAATACAATAATGCTGCAAGTTAGTTATATCCGCGATAACAGGGAACAGGTTTTAGAACGTTTGGCTGTAAAAAATTTTAAACAACCCGAGTTGGTTGATGAGGTTATTCAATTAGATAATGATCGCAAGCAAACTCAAAATCGTTTGGATAATGTTTCGGCGGAGGCTAACGCTACTTCAAAACAAGTAGGCGACTTAATGCGTGCCGGTAAAAAAGAAGAGGCGGAAAGTATTAAATCTAAAACCGGTGCCTTTAAAGAAGAAATAAAAAATTTAGGCGATGCGCTAACTGCCATAGAAAACAATTTGCAACAAAAACTGGTACTGCTTCCCAACTTACCGCATTCATCGGTTCCTAAAGGTTTAACTCCTGAAGACAACGAGGTGGTGCTTGAGAACGGCAGCAAACCGGAATTACCCGCCAATGCTTTGCCACATTGGGAGCTTGCCGCTAAATATAGTTTGATAGATTTTGAGCTGGGTGTAAAAATAACCGGCGCTGGTTTCCCGGTTTACAAAAACAAGGGAGCCAAACTGCAAAGGGCATTGATCAATTATTTTATTGATGAGGCCGAAAAGGCTGGATACAGCGAGGTAAGCGTGCCTTTAATGGTTAATGAAGCGTCCGGTTTTGGGACTTCACAACTACCCGATAAAGAAGGGCAAATGTACTTTGTGGGCCTGGATAACTTATATCTGATACCCACTGCCGAAGTACCCATCACTAATATGTATCGTGATGTGATATTGAAAGCAGATGAGTTGCCAGTAAAAAATTGCGGTCATACACCATGTTTCCGCCGCGAAGCGGGTTCTTATGGTGCGCATGTGCGTGGCCTGAACCGCCTGCACCAGTTTGATAAGGTAGAGATTGTGCAGATTGCGCACCCGGATGAATCTTATAATTTATTGGAGCAAATGAGCGCCCATGTACAGGGCTTGCTGCAAAAACTGGGACTTCCTTACCGTGTACTACGCTTGTGTGGTGGTGACATGGGTTTTGGTTCGGCCTTAACCTATGATATGGAAACATGGAGCGCGGCCCAGCAACGCTGGCTGGAAGTTTCATCTGTATCAAATTTTGAAACTTTTCAGAGCAATCGTTTAAAGCTACGTTTCCGTAACGCCGAAGGCAAAACCCAGCTGGCACATACCCTTAATGGCAGTGCATTGGCTTTGCCACGAATTGTAGCAACGCTGCTGGAGAATAATCAAACTGAAAAAGGAATTAAGATACCAGAGGTATTGGTGCCTTATACGAAGTTTGAGTGGATAGATTAATTTGAGAGTAAAAAGTCCTCCCCGTTGGAGAAGCCGATTAAAAAGAAGCGCTTACCAGCAGATCGGTAACGGCTGAATCAAGTATGGATTTGACGTAGTTAACAGTGGCTTTGGAAGGATTGTACAACTCATCTTTGTAAATAACGTGATTTACACCCAATACCTTTAAAAAACTATCTATTTTTCTGTTGGGGCTGCTTTTAAAACAGCATATTCTGATCTTGTTATAATATGGATTTGTGCGGATGCGGCGTAATATTTTTTCCATATCCACATTTAAATAATCGTAATCAAATACAATTAAGTTTGGAACCATTTCATGAATGCTGGGGAACACACGATCAACAGAGGTGATGTGCCTGATTTGTTTGTTACTTGCTAATAGTTGTACCGAAAATATATTGGGAGCAACCAATAATACCCTTTCGGACTTAATATGCATCATGATTTAACGGTTACGGTTTTATAAAGATAATATCTATATTCTATATTGTCAAGTGCCTGTTAATCAATTAGTAATAATTTGGGTTTATTAATCGCTCCGCAAAACATTTCTCCCCCAGTTTCTTTATACGAAAAAGTATAACCAATGGTTACGGTAAAATTTCAAAAATCACTTGCAACTGGAAACTTAATTTTATCTTCTTAATATCAATATCCGATTCAGGAGGAGCGGCATTAAGATTAACAGACATTGTTTTATACATTGCCCTTGGCGCAGGGGAAGGGAAACTGCTATTATCATTTTCGGTTATATTGATGGGCCTGCCCAATTTTTCGTTAATTCCATTTAAAAGATAGGTTGCCTTTTCTTTGGCAGATAGTAATGCCTTTAGCTTTAACTCATTTTTCAGCTGCTCTATTTTGGAATAGTCATAGCTATCAATATTGGTTGATTGGATGCCTTTGGGATCAACAGCGCTTAATATCTGGTTAAACTTGTTAAGATCGTGAAACCTGATACTGTATTGCTTACTCGCTAAAAAGTCGGGATTTTTCTTTTTTTGGTAAGTATTATTCCATGCCGAAACGTTGCTGATAGTGAAATCATCTTTAGGTATTCCTGCATCATTAACCGCTTTTTCCAGTTGACTTTCCAACTGATCTATGGTTATTTTTTTCTTTCCATCCAGGTATTCCTGCAAAGAGATGGAAACATTAATAATATCAGGGGTAACTTCCTGTTCGGCGATACCGGTTACTTCAATTTTACGACGAAGGTCTATTTGTTGCGCAAAAGCGCCATAAGTAAATACAGACAGCACGGCAAGAATCAATAGTTTTTTCATAGAAACAATATTTGTATATAGATGTATAACGAAGGTAAAGGTTAATTTGTAACAATTTTGTTTTAAAAACACCTTTCACTTTAAGCGTAAACCTTATTACATTTGGAATCAAGTCAATAGTTAATGAAGATAAAATATAACTCACTGTTTTTATTCCTAAGCGCGGCTTTGCTTAGCGCCTGTGACCGTCAAAATAAACCGGCGCAGCCAATTACAGCCGACGAAATAAAAAGTCACATCGCCGTATTGGCCGATGACTCGTTAATGGGACGTAAACCATTTACAGCAGGTGAAAATAAAACCATAGCCTATATTTCTAAGCAATTTAAAAGCTTAGGCCTTGAACCTGGCAACAATGGCAGCTATTTCCAGGATGTTCCAATGGTGGAAATTACCGGTAACCCTTCAGAAACAATGGAGATTGGCGGAGGGAAATCGCCGATAACGCTGCATAGCCTTACCGATTTTGTAGCTTCAACCCGCCAGGAACTGGATATGACGGAACTAAAAAATTCGCCCCTCGTATTTGCAGGCTACGGCGTAGTAGCCCCGGAGTACAACTGGAATGATTATGCGGGTTTGGACGTTAAGGGTAAAACCGTGATTGTACTTGTAAATGACCCTGGTTTTAAGTCTGGCGATCCTAAATTGTTTAAAGGCGATACCATGACCTATTATGGCCGGTGGACCTATAAGTATGAAGAAGCCGCACGCCAGGGCGCAGCAGGAGTAATTATTGTGCACCAAACAGACCCTGCAAGCTATCCATGGACTGTGGTGAACAGCAGCTTTACCGGGGCCAAACTATACCTGCAGCAAAATGACAAGCACATGAACCGCTGCAAGGTAGAAGGCTGGATAACTGAGGACGCGGCTAAAAAATTATTTACCACTGCAGGCATAACCGGAGATATACGTACCCTTGCCCGCAAAAGGAATTTTAAAGCGATACCGCTTAATTTGAATGCCAGTATTACTATTCATAATAAACTAAAATATTCAACCTCGCATAACGTGATAGCCACTTTGAAAGGGAGCGGCAATCCTGGCGAGTATATTATTTATACCGCCCATTGGGATCATCTGGGTATTGGCAAGCCTGACGCTAAAGGCGACAGTATTTATAACGGCGCTGTGGATAATGCCGACGGCGTTGCATCCCTGATCAGTATGGCCAAAGCATTTACCGAAGTTAAGGATAAACCCAAACGGTCCATTGTATTTTTGGCGGTGACTGCTGAAGAACAGGGTTTGCTTGGGTCGGAATATTATGCAACGCACCCGGTTTACCCGCTTAATAAAACCGTTGCCAATTTAAATATGGACGCTTTGGGCAACTATGGCGAAACCAAAGATTTTGCGATAACCGGCAAGGGGCAGAATGACCTGGATGATTACGTGCAGGCATTTGCAAAGGAAGATGGCCTGGAAGTAGTGGGTGACAGAACACCCGGGGCTGGTGGTTATTACCGTTCTGATCATTTTAACTTTGCTAAAGCGGGTGTGCCGGCATTGGATATGAACAATGGCGAAAATAGTCTGACTCATGGTGAAGCCTGGGGTAAACAACAAGCAAAAGATTATACTGAAAATCATTACCACCAACCTTCTGATAATTATTCGGCTGATATGGATGCCAGCGGTATGGCGCAGGTTGCTAATCTTCTTTTTAAGGTTGGATATAAAATCAGTAATGAAACTACTTATCCCGATTGGAAAACCGGATCGGAGTTTAAGGCGATCAGGGCGAAATCATTGGGGAAGTAATTTATTATTTTCCTGAAAGTAAAAAGACAACTTCAAATTAATGAAGTTGTCTTTTTTATTGAGATGCGATAAGGTTTAGACTTATGATGTAAATTACTGCAATAATGTTGGCCGCCACAACCCGTGTTTTCACGGTATTTTAAAATATTTCTAAAAACGAAAATGCCTTTAACGCTATCATTAAGGGCATTTTTATTTTTTCTATTAACCAATGATTAAAATATAGTTTTCATTTCGCAATATATTATCTCTTATTTACGCTTAAGGATCTAAATAATTGCAAACAAAAAAGCCGCTCAAAAGCGGCTCAAATCATTTTACATCTAAGATATTCGTATCAATCATTCTTCTACCACTTCGCTATGCGGGGCACTAACTTCGGGAGTTTGATGTTTAAAATAATGTTTCTGGTAGATTAGTATCAGTATTACACCAACTGATATAGATGCATCGGCCAGATTAAATACCGGGCGAAAAAAGATGAAATCCTGACCGCCCCAAATTGGCACCCATGCAGGGAAATTGCCGGATATCAACGGGAAGTATAGCATATCCACCACGCGCCCGTGAAAAAGTGAGGCGTAGTGATACATGAGACCGTAAAAGGTTGAATCAATAATATTACCTAAAGCGCCTGCAAATATAAGCGCCACATTCATGATGAGGCCACGGTGATATTTGTGTTTGATCAGGTGAACTAACCCGTAGCCAATACCCAGCACTGCACCAATACGGAACAATGTTAGGGCAAGTTTGCCCAGGTCGCCACCGAATTCCATGCCAAAGGCCATTCCATTATTCTCGGTATAATGAAGCATGCCCCTGTTGCCCAGCAAATGAATTTCCTGACCGAGATACATGTGTGCCCTAACCCAGGTTTTAAGAATCTGATCGGCAAGTATGATAAAAGTAGCGGCAAGAAAGGGTTTGGTATAAGCAGCCTTCATTAATATTGCTTCAGTTTTGCCTCCATGCTTAGTGTAGTGTGTGGCACCGCACGTAAGCGTTCCTTCTGTATTAGTTTACCTGTTTCGCGGCAAACGCCATACGTTTTATTCTCAATACGTACCAGCGCCGCCTCTAATTGCTCAATAAATTTTTTCTGACGGGCAGCCAGTTGGTTAATGGATTCTTTCTCAAGGGTAGCCGAGCCGTCTTCCAATGTTTTATAAGTACCTGCGGTATCATCCGTACCATTTGCATTAGGGGTACTTAAAGATGATGCGAGTGAGTTCAATTCTTCTTTGGCACTACGCAGTTTATTAAGCAGCAGATCTTTGAATTCTTGAAGTTCTGCATCAGAATATCTGGTCTTTTCGTTTTCTGGTTTCATTTATATTTTAGTTATAAAAATCAATATTTCATTTTCATCAATCATCACTATCTCGCCTTCATTTAACTGATTATCAAGCTCTATGCTCTCAGCCAAAATTTCGGCGCAAATATAGGATAAATTATTTTTCACCGCTTCACTAATCAACGAATGATCGCGAAGGCGAACATTTATCTTATCGGTCACTTCAAAATCCTTTCCCTTGCGCAGGTTCTGTATACGATTGATCAGCTCGCGGGAGATGCCCTCTTGCTTCAATTCATTGGATAGGTTAACATCTAAGGCGACAGTTAGTTTTCCTAAATTTGCAACCTGCCAACCCGGAACGTCTTCCGCGATGATCTCGACATCGTTTATCGAGATATCGAATATTGAATTTCCAATCCCGAATGTAACATTACCCTCCGCTTCAAACTTGTTTAACGCATCCTGATCCATATTGGTTATGGCTTCGGCAACGGCCTTCATATCCTTACCAACCTTTGGCCCAAGAGCTTTAAAATTGGGTTTTACCTTCTTTTTAATAAACCCGGAAGCATCTGTAATATACTCAATATCCTTGATGTTTGTTTCAGAAAGAATAAGTTCTTTTACCTGGTCAACCTGGTGTTTAAAGTTCTTATTCAGGATAGGTAAAAGTATCCTGCTTAAAGGCTGGCGTACATTGATGCCCACTTTTTTGCGGAGCGATAATACCAGCGAAGAAATATCCTGCGCCAGTTGCATGCGTTCTTCGAGCGCCTTGTTCACCAGTTCGGTATGATAAGCCGGAAAATCAGCCAGGTGAACTGATTCGAATTTCTCTTTATGGGTTACCTTATTAAGATCTGTATATAAATGATCAGCAAAGAATGGCGCAATAGGCGACATCAGTTTGGATATAGTTATTAAACAGGTATACAGCGTTTGATAAGCCGATAGTTTATCACCGGAATTATCAGACCTCCAGAAACGGCGGCGGCTTAGGCGCACGTACCAGTTGCTTAGGTGTTCGTCTACAAAATCCTGTATGGCGCGGGCTGCTTTGGTCGGTTCAAAATCTGCGTAAAAGGCATCTACCTCTTTGCTGAGCGTATTGAGCAGTGAAATGATCCATTGATCTATCTCCGGGCGATCATTAATATCAATCTCTGCTTCGCTATAATTGAATTTATCAATATTAGCATATAACGAGAAGAAGGAATAAGTATTGTGAAGGGTACCGAAGAATTTGCGGCGCACCTCGTCAATACCTTCCATATTGAATTTCAGGTTATCCCAGGGCGATGCATTGCTGATCATGTACCAACGGGCCGCGTCAGCGCCAAATTGCTCAATTGTTGCAAACGGATCGGCAGCGTTACCGAGGCGTTTAGACATTTTGTTGCCGTTCTTATCCAGCACCAAGCCATTAGAAACTACATTTTTAAAGGCTACACCTTTATTGCCCACCCGTTTGTTAACCGCTTTTATCTCATCACTGGTTTCGCTTAGCATTACAGCTATAGCATGCAGTGTAAAAAACCATCCACGGGTTTGGTCAACACCTTCGGCTATAAAATCTGCCGGGTAAGAATTGGCAAACTGTTCTTTATTTTCAAAAGGAAAGTGCCATTGCGCATAAGGCATAGCGCCACTATCAAACCAAACATCGATCAGGTCCAGCTCACGTACCATTCTTTTGCCTGTTGAAGAGGTCAGTATCACATCATCCACATAAGGGCGGTGCATATCAGTCAACTTAAAGCCTTTCGGCATAAAGCCTGCTGCAATAGACGTTTCTATCTCCTGTTCCATTTCGGCTATTGAACCGATACATTTTTCTTCGCCACCATTTTCTTCACGCCAGATAGGTAATGGTGTTCCCCAATAACGCGAACGCGACAGGTTCCAGTCCACCAAATTCTCCAGCCAGTTACCAAAGCGGCCCGTTCCGGTCGATTCAGGTTTCCAGTTGATGGTTTTGTTTAATGCAACCAGCTTATCTTTTACTGCTGTGGTACGGATAAACCAACTATCCAGCGGATAGTATAAAATCGGTTCATCTGTACGCCAGGAGTGCGGGTAGCTGTGTTCGTATTTCTTAACGTCAAAGGCTTTATTTTCTTCCTTCAGTTTAATGGCGATCATTACATCCGTAGCTTTAAAGCCCGGCGCCTCACGTTCTTCTTTGGAATAATATTCTTCTTTTACATAAAGCCCGGCATAATCGGTCACTTCGTCAACAAAACGTCCCTGTTTATTTACAAGCGGCACTTCCTTGCCGGTTTCGTCAATTACCATTACTGATGGCACACCGTTTTCCTTACAGGCCCTAAAGTCATCCGCCCCAAAAACAGAAGCGGTGTGTACGATACCTGTACCATCCTCAGTGGTCACAAAATCAGCCGGAATCACACGGAAAGCGTTTTTTTCAAGATCGGCATTGGTTACATAAGGCATCAATTGATGATAACGTAAACCTAAAAGATCTGTACCCTTAAAACGCGCCTTTACTATCCATGGGATAACTTTATCACCTTCTTTATAGTCTTCAAAAGAAGCATTCTCGCCTTCGGCCTTAAAGTATTTACCAATCAGTTCCTTTGCTAACACAACACTTACGGGCCGATAAGTATAAGGATTGAAAGTGCTTATTTTAATGTAATCAATATTTTCGTCTACGGCTAAAGCGCAGTTAGATGGTAAGGTCCAGGGCGTGGTAGTCCAGGCCAATATCACCGTATCCTCATCAGCACTTTCAAACAAAGTTTTTATCAATGGATGCTGCTGATCATTCTTCAAATGGAACTGGGCTACAACCGTAGTATCCTTTACCATTTTATAAGTGCCCGGCTGGTTCAATTCATGCGAACTTAAGCCAGTGCCTGATTTTGGCGAATAAGGCTGTACGGTATAACCCTTGTACAGCATATTTTTATTGTACAATTCCTTCAGTATCCACCAAAGGGTTTCTATGTATTCGCTTTTGTAAGTAATGTAAGGGTCGTTCAAATCAACCCAATAGCCCATTTTTTCGGTCAGATCGTTCCAAACATCAGTATATTTCATTACCTCCTTACGGCAGGCGGCGTTATAATCTTCGATAGATATTGTTTTACCAATATCATCCTTGGTGATGCCTAATGATTTTTCGACACCCAGTTCAATTGGCAGTCCATGGGTATCCCACCCGCCTTTACGTTTAACCTGGTAACCTTTTAAAGTTTTGTAGCGACAAAAAATATCCTTTATAGAACGGGCCATTACATGGTGGATACCTGGCATACCATTGGCAGACGGAGGCCCCTCATAAAAGGTATAGGGGTTGTTTTCCGGCCGGCTGGTGATACTTTTTTCAAAGATGTTGTTCTTCTTCCAGAACTCCAGCACATCCTTACCTATCTGTGATAAATTTAACTGCTTATATTCCTTATACATCAATAGTTATACCTCAAATTTTAGAGGTTGCAAAAATACGGAATTTTGGATGAAAAAAATTATATTGCGCGGATGAAAAATAAAGTAAGGCGCACTATTTTGATGATATTAGTAGCGGTAATATTATTTTCTGCCTCAATGGTAGTTCCGGTTTTTCGTGATTCCAAATGGAAGGACTGGATGCAGGGTGCAGCGATAGGCTTGATGTTTGCCGGTATTATCAGCGTGATATCAGCTTTAGTTGATTACTTGAAATTAAATAAAACTGTTAAATAGGGCTAATAACCAATATGAAAATTAATTTTAAAACAGCCATTGTTTTTACGGTATTGGGGTTGGCACTTTTTATAATAAGCATGGTAACACATAATGAATTTGCTGAAAGGTGGACCAGCTTTGCGTTTGGCTTATCGTTCCCGTTATTTATAGCCGGCATAGTAAGCATTGTGATACATTTGAAACAG
>JAQBOK010000361.1 GCA_028288085.1 Mucilaginibacter sp. | reverse complement strand
TGATATTTGCTCGCTTTTGAGTGCCATACCCTACTACAACAACTTCTGTATGCTGCTTTGGATCTGATTCCAAAAACACATTGACGACATTGCCCTTTACAGGCAGATCAGCTTCTTTATAGCCGATATATTTAAATATTAAAATATGCGAACCAGGTGGAACTAATAAGCTATACGATCCACTGGCATCTGTCTGAACCCCGATTGAGGGTACATCTTTAACGATCACACTTACCCCAGGTAAGGGAGATCCGTCTTTTGAATCTGTTACTTTACCGGTTACTGCTTTGTTTTGAGCAAAAACAAACGCGAAACTCGAAAATAAAAGAAAAAACAGGAGTAATTTTTTTTTCATAAAGAGTAGTTAATAGTTTAAAATGATAAAGTCGCAATAAAATGGCATAAAAACAATTATTTAGATAAATAATTTAAATATTTTGATAAAAAATGGCTAAAAAGCGAAGTTTATCCTATTGTGAGGTTTGAAAGTGGGAGAATCTTCCATTTTTTGGTTTTATCCGACTGTGTTGGCAGTAATTCCCCGCTTTTTGTTAAAAAAGCAGGAGGTAATTGTTTGTTTTTGTCCTTGTTTTCTTGCATTCAAGGCTTATAATGAATTTTTGTTATGGGCTTGCTTGTACTTGGTAATATTATTTTTTAGCTTAGCTAACTCAATATGTTAAAAAAGATCTCCTTATTGCTGCTTTACGTAAGCTTTACCTGTTTCGCTTTTGCGCAGGGCATTCAGTCGCCATCAGAATTTTTAGGGTATAAGCTGGGTTCACAGTTTACCGCGCACTTTCGCATTGTTGAATATTTTAAATACGTGGCAACGGCTTCAAAAAATGTGAAGCTATTGCAATACGGTACAACTAACGAAGGCCGGCCACTAATAGCGATGTTTATAGCATCGGATGAAAATATAGGCAGGCTGGAAGAGATCAGGCAGCATAACCTCTCACTTGCAGGGCTCAGCAGCAATAATACGACTTTAACCAACATGCCTGTAATAGTATGGTTAAGCTATAATGTACATGGTAATGAGCCCAGTTCGAGCGAAGCTGCTATGCAGGCACTTTTCGAAATGGCTAATACCGCTAATGTCCGTACCCAGCCATGGCTAAAAAATACGGTAGTGGTGATTGACCCTTGCCTTAACCCTGATGGGCGCGAACGATATGTTAATTATTACAATTCGGTAAAAGGGGCCACTCCCGATGCCGATCCTTCTTCGCGTGAACATTCAGAACCATGGCCCGGTGGAAGGGTGAACCATTATTATTTTGACCTTAACCGCGATTGGGCCTGGCAAACACAAAAAGAAACGCAGGCCCGTGTAGGACTGTTCAATCAATGGCTACCCCATGTGCATGTTGATTTTCACGAGCAGGGCTACAACTCCCCTTATTATTTTGCTCCGGCAGCCGAGCCTTTTCATAAAGACATTACAGCCTGGCAGCGGGAGTTTCAAACTATTATTGGTAAAAACAACGCCAAATACTTTGATCAGAACGGCTGGATGTATTTTACAAAAGAAGAATTTGACCTTCTTTATCCATCTTATGGCGATACCTATCCTATATATAATGGCTCAATAGGCATGACCTATGAGCAGGGCGGAATAGCAGCAGGCTTGACAATTGCCACACGGAGCGGCGATACGTTGACTCTTGTAGATCGCGTATCGCATCATCTTTCTAATAGTTTGAGCACAATAGAAGCTGCTTCGGCCAATTCTGCAAAAGCCCTTGATCAATTTAAAAAGTATTTTGATGATAGCCGTAGTACGCCTCCCGGCGAATATAAAACGTATGTTATTAAAAATGATAATGCCGACAAGATCGAAATGCTGCTTAAGCTTCTCTATAGAAATGGCATTAAATATGGCCGGGGCGAAAAAAGCAGCGCCACCGGTTATAATTACATTACCGGCAAAACGGAGCAATTCAATATTGACAGGCACGATGTTGTAATTAATGCCTATCAGCCCAAGTCGGTATTATTAAATGTATTACTGGAGCCTAAAACTTTTATTGCCGATTCAAATACCTATGATATTACGGCCTGGTCGCTGCCCTATGCCTATGGTTTAAAGGCTTATGGTGTTAAAGAATCAATAAAACCAGTGGCAGTAACTGATGTTGCATTATTACCGCCGCCGCCAGCAAATAGGCCTCACGCCTATGCTTATGTATCGGCGTGGCGGTCAGTATATGATGTTAAGTTCCTGGCTGAATTACTGAAGAAAAATATTAAGGTGCGCTCTGCAGAAGCTCCATTTGAAGCAGGTGGCAAAAAATTTGCTGCCGGATCACTTATCATTACAAGGGCAGGCAACAATATAGAGAATTTTGACAATATAGTACTTGGTGCCGCCAATGAATGTAATCGCGAACTAACGCCATTAAATTCTGGTTTTGTTGATAAGGGTGCTGATATCGGATCGCGGTTTATCAGGTTTGTTCATTCACCCAAAGTAATGCTCGTTACCGGTGATGGTGTTTCGGCTGAAGCAATGGGCGAGGTTTGGCATTTTTTTGAACAACAAATAAATTACCCCATCACATTAGTCAGGTACCGCGATCTTAACCGTATCAGGTGGATCGACTTTGATGTCGCTATTTTCCCTGACGGCCTCTATGAAGATCTTCCGGCTGATAAACTACAGAATTGGGTGCATGATGGCGGTAAGCTGATAGCAATGGAAAATACAGTTTCGTTATTGGTGGATAAAAAAGGCTTTTCAATAAAAAATTTACCTGCCGATAAACACGGCAAGGAGGATACCACTTTAAAGAATAAGCCCGAAATGATTAAACTATATGCAGATCGTGACCATGAGTCGATCCGGTCAAGCGTACCGGGCGCTATTTATAAATTGGATATGGATAATTCACATCCACTTGGGTTTGGCCTTGATAAATATTACTTCTCACTCAAATTAAATGATGTATTGTACAGCTATTTAGGGGATGACGGATGGAACGTGGGTACCGTTAAAAAGAATGCATACATAGAAGGTTTTGTAGGGCAAAAAGCTAAAGAAAAAATAAAAGACGGGCTTTTGTTTGGCGTACAATCCCTGGGACGCGGTTCTGTTGTTTATATGGTTGATGATCCGTTGTTCCGCAGCTTTTGGGAAAATGGTAAGTTGCTTTTTAGTAATGCCGTATTTATGGTAGGCCAGTAGTTCAATTTGCCTGGGCGGTTACCCGCTTTCATTTTTTAACTGCTAACCGCCCAAGCCAACTGAAATTAATTATTCCCCTTTACCCTTCCTTTCAGGTCATCAGCGCCGCTTTCATGTTCGCGAACTTTTATTTTGTTATTGCCAAAATTCCAGGTTACCGTTAAACGGGTAATGCGCGACTCCCGCTTTTGAGTAATATCCAGGTTAGTACTCTGGTAATTGCTGCTAACATCATTACGCAGCGTATTAAATATATCATTCATAGCAAGTTTTACATTTAACTTTTTATTTGCAAATGAATGGCTTATACCTGCGTCTGTTGAATATCTTGGCTTAACATCATAAAGTCCATAGGTCAGATCCGACTGATAATTGAACGTTAGCTCAACCTTATAGCCACTATAAGGTTTAAATGTTTGGGTTGTCCTTATATTATAAGCAGTTTGGCCCCTGTCTAAATTGCCGCCTTCCAATCCGTTTGATTTAAAGCCCAGGTAAAAAGCGTTTGCATTTATATTGCCTTCCCACCAGTTAGTAATAGTATAAGGGGCATACAGGTTGGCACTATAGGCATTTTGTACCTGTAAATTATCCTGTGTTAAAAACGAAACTTTGGTTGCAGGGTCAGTTCCGGGTACTTCGGTTATTACATCAGTGGTACGGCTGTAGCCCAGTGTTAGGGTGATACTCTTATTATAGGTGTAGTTAAATTCAAAATTATTGGTGTACTGCGGCCTTAAATAAGGATTCCCTTTTTGATAAGTATAGGGGTCTATATGAAAAACAAAAGGATTGAGGTTATCATACTGAGGCCGGTCAATACGGCGGCTGTATGAAAAATTGATCTCGTTCTTATCATTTATAGTACGGTCCAGAAATAAGCTTGGGAAAAAATTAAGATAGTGCCTTGGTATCATAGATACAACGTTTGCCGAGTCGCCATTGGCGGTTGAGCTGGTGTACTCGGCCCTTAAACCGGCCTGGATAGAAAAATTCTTGAAGGTTTTATTCAAATTAACGTAGCCCGCTTCTATTTTTTCATCATAAATAAAATGATTGGTACTTACATAGGGATCTGCAGGCGCTGTTTTTTCTGTTAGATTATTATCCGTTTTTACATCGCTGAATTTTGCGCCTGTTTCAAGTTTTAAAGATTTGGTGATCGGGTTGGTATAATCAACCTTCCCGGTGTGGATGTCAATATTTGATGGCGTAAGATTTCCCAGGAACATTTCAGGCTTCAGGATGCTTCCGTCCGGCAGGAAATAATCGGTAACATAGTGTGATATAGCATTATTTTTGAACTTTGAATAATCAAGATCAACGCTTAGTGATTGTCCGGCGGTATCAATTTTATAGGTATCGTTTAAGTTGACAGCAATGTTATGGTAAGTTTGATGAACGCCCGAAACGGTGCGCAGGGTTGAATCTGCCTGTGTAAAATTAGGCCCTATATAGGTGTGGTTATCTATACCATCCTGTTCGCCATTAAAATAACCACTTACTACAAAACCAATGGTGTTTTTTGATGTCAGGTCATAATCGGCGCCCAAACGGTAGCTATTATTATGGTCTGCTTCTAAAAAGGGAGTGGTTTGTCTGAAATAGGTAGTTGCACCTGTGCTGTCTGTAATAACGCGTTTAATACCTATATTTTGTAAACGCTTATTATCATTGTGACTGAACGTACCGAATATATTCAGGTTGCCATCCTTGTGGTTCAGTTGCACTGTAGTATTATCTTTCCAAAAGGCCCCATAACCTACACCCTCGGTTAAGCTGCCATTGGTGCCCACTTGTTTATTCTTTTTTAGTTTGATATTAATGATGCCCGAATTTCCGGCAGCATCATATTTGGCCGATGGGTTGCTAATGATCTCTATAGACTGGATAGTATTACCATCTGTTGAACGCAGTAATGTGGCTAATTGTGCCGCTGTGAGGTAAGTCAGTTTGTCATTCAGCATAACTGTTACGCCCTGTTTACCTTTCAGGCTAATATTGTCGTCCTTGTCTACACTTACACCGGGTGCTCTTTCCAAAATATCCATTGCTGAGTTGCCTGCTGCAAGTACGCTTCCTTCAACATTTATCACAACGCGGTCGGTTCTGTGCTCTATCAACGGTTTGGCTGCCGTAATACTCACAGTGCTTAAACTCCGGTAATCAGGATGCAGCTTTAATTGTGGTAAAGTAACATTTGCGGCATTGTCTGATACGGTAAATGGTTGGCTCAGCGCCTTCTCATAACCAACATTGCTGGCCTTAATAATATAACGGCCTGTTTTGATGTGATCAAAGCTATATACGCCGGCCTCGTTGCTTATTACGCCTTTTACTATTGACGAATCCTGCGCATTTAATAAATTGGCGGTGGCATATATCATAGGTTTACCCTGCTCATCAAGTAATTCGCCCGATACATGGGCAGATTGTGAAGCTGTTTGCGCAATGGTGATGCCTGTTGCCGCCACAATAAATAAAATGGTGTAATATATTTTATGTATAAATAGTTTCATAACTGTGTTCGCTTTAAAAAATTTTAGCAATAGCTTGCCATTAAAAGGATTTCCCTCTTTTTTTAGTTGTTAAGTAAATTTTTGGTGTTCCGGTTATCTTACCGTCAGTTTGGTGGGTAACAGGAGGTTAAATTTGTATTTTCATAGTAGTTTCCATTTTGTGTTTTTCAATTTTCAAGGCAGTACCTATCCCATTAAAGAGTGCTCCTCTTTTTTTGAATAATCTTCAAAAATGTGGCTTGCGGGTACTGCCGCGGGTATTTATGTTATTTTATATTAAGATGCACAAACCATGTAAAAGGTTACAATCAATTTAAATTTTTTAATACAGGCAGTATATTGGCAACAACATCCTTAATAAATGAAAAGCTATTTTCATTTACTTTCCCGGGCAGGCTGTATTTAATTGTTTGTGTTTTTGTTAAGCAGGTATAAATTTCCCCCGGCGCATTTTTGATGTTATCATAAAAAAGGTAACATAAGCCCACCTATTAATAGCAGGCTTATGTATCTGATCATTGGTTTCATTTTATAGAAGTTTTCGGACTATCAATTGGAAGATGCTTCATTATTATAGTGTCTGTTACCAAAGTGTCTACTTTGCATTGTAAGCCGTTGTCAGTCATCATAAAAGTGGCAGATTTTACCCTGTCATTATTCTTTTTGTTAATATTATTGCAATCGTATACCCTTACATCTGATATCTTATCCAACTCACTGTCAACAATCACCTTTGCATTCAATGGAAGTTTTAGGGTAAGATAAAGCTCTTCGCCGTGCCACATATCATCCCTGCTATTGCGCAGCCTGTAATCAAATGTTAACAGGGTGTCCTTTTGTGAAAAAATGTACTTTGCATTACGGGCATTAAACAAAGCATTATCATAATCACGGCCCCGGGCGCTGTGTGATTCTATCAGCACTGGCTGGTTTATGTCACTTCTTTCAATGTTCAGGTTCACATGATACATATCACGATTGTCATCGTCATCGTTCACAAGTATTCTATCATTATGGAACAGATTTTTAATATTTAAACGGGCGCTATCTTCAGCAGTAAAATATTTAATGTCATTTAATTTTAAATAGTAGGTATTATTTGCAGTTGGCTTTAAATTAATGGTTTCGGTAAAGCTGGCGCCTGTTCTAAACTCTGCTGCAACTTTTGTGCTGTAATAAATCAACACACCTAATGCACATATCCAAATGATAAGCACTGTTGATCCTGTTGACCTGCTTACGCCGCCTGTATTAAATATTCCTTTAAAAATTAACAATACAATACTCAACACCGGTATAAAGGCAACCAGTAAAGCCGAAATGTAAATTGGATTTGCATTGCGGTCGTGTATGAGGGAAAATGGCGTTCCGGGAAATGGGTGAAAACTAGCGAACCCTATAAGTCCGATAAATAAAACAATAATGAATATCATAAACCCAAAACATGCCAACAAAAGGCATACTCCCACCAGTTTTACCAGTACTTTGCCTGCGCCATTAAAAAAAATGCCCAGGTGATAGAAAAAATCACCGGCAAAATCGCGTGCCTTGTAAACAAATGGTCTTGCTTCATGGCCAAAATTTGAAAGATTGTCGCGCATGGAACCCAACTCTTCTTCAAAATTCTTTTTAAAGCCCTGTAGATTGAGTTTCTCGCCCTTCATCGTCATACGATCAGCACGTGTAACTGCTTTAGGGATCACTATCCATAATATAATGTATAGTATAAGGCCCGAACCGGCAAACAGAACCGACAATGCAAACGCCAGGCGTATCCAAACAGTATCAATCTCAAAGTAATTGGCTATACCTGCGCATACCCCGCTTACCAGGCGATCATCCGGATCACGAAAAAGTCTGCGCGTTTCTGTATTATTATAATAAGTATTGCTAAAAGAGGCCTTGGTGTCTTCCTCGGCATGTTCAAAATCTTCAACAGTACCCATTTGCTCAATAATAGTCCTAACATCCTGCTCAACAATAACTTGTTTATGATCATTTGCCAGCAGTTCATTAAACATTTCAGCAATGCGGTTCTCAATATCTGTAGTGATCTCCAGGCTATCAGCCGAATTCATAAAATGACGCTTCACATCCGTCATGTAGTTTTTTAACACTTCGTAAGCATCCTCTTCTATATGAAATACAATGCCGTTTATATTGATTATAATAGTTTTATTCATGATTTTGATTTTTTGAGGTTCTTTCTACTTTTCTGTCTCCTATAGATGTTTGCACGGCAAACGCCAGTTCCTGCCAGGTTTTGTCGAGCTGTTCTAATACCTTTTGCCCTTCCTCTGATAGCACGTAATATTTTCTGGGAGGACCCGATGTTGACTCGACCCAGTTGTAGCTGAGGAGTCCATTATTTTTTAAACGGGTTAAAAGAGGATACAAAGTACCCTCAACTACAAGCATTTGAGCTTTTTTAAGTTCGGCAATTATGTCCGAAGCGTATATCTCGCCCTTAGCTATCGTGGAAAGAATGCAATATTCCAAAACACCTTTCCTCATTTGGGTTTGTGTATTTTCAACAATCATACTGCAAAGATATATGTTTTAAATTGTATTATGCAATACATGGTACTAAAATTATTAAATTTAATGTATAAAACTCTCTTTTTTTAAAATATTTACGGTTTTTAAAAGATTTTATTTGACTTTTTGATAATCTAACACTACTTTTAGCATTAATTAACTATTAACTGATCTTATTATTAACGAAATGAAAAAACTTCTACTAGTAAGTTTGTGTTTCCTGATGTTATGCGTAACGCAGGTATTTGCACAAAGTCGGACTGTTACGGGTACGGTAACGGCCAAAGAGGATGGCCTTCCCGTTCCGGGAGCCACAGTAAAGGTGGCAGGTACTACTTCAGGTACCCAAACCAATTCCGCCGGTAAATTTTCCATCAAGATATCTGCAGGGCAAAGCCTTGTTGTATCATTTGTTGGATACGGCAGTCAAACCATTCCTATCGGCACAAAGAGTGTTATCGATGTGGTTTTGTTAGCAAGCAGTAACCAACTTGGTGAAGTTGTTGTTACAGGTGCATTAGGTATTAAACGCCAGTCTAGAGAGATTGGATACGCTGCTACTAATATTGGTAGTAAACAGTTAACCGAAACACATCCGTCTAACTTTACAAACGGGTTAACCGCAAAGGCGCCAGGCTTGGTTATCAATACTCTTGATAACGGTATTGACCCACAAACCCGTTTTACATTACGTGGTAACCGTCACATTATTGGTAACAACTATGCGTTGGTGCTGTTAAATGGTGTGCCAATTTCACCAAATGATGTTAATACCATTAACCCGGACGATATTGAATCTGTTGATATATTGAACGGTGCTGGTGCAGCGGCACTATATGGTTCTGAAGCGTCAAACGGTGCGTTGAGTATTACCACCAAACATGGATCAACCTCAGGTGCTCCGCAGATATCTTATTCAAATACGTTTTTAGCCGAAAATATTTCTTATTTTCCAGGATTGCAAACAACCTTTGGTAGCTACGGTGGTGAAGGCGCTCCGTTTCTTGATCCATTAACTAACCAGGTTACCACTCCGGTTCCTTACGAAAATCAATCATACGGTCCCCGTTTCACTGGTCAAATGCAACAACTAGGTTTACCTGCGTATGCGGCTAATGGCCCGGTACAAATGGTTCCTTATTCAACCCCAAGTAAAGATCCGCGTCGCGCGTTCTTCCAAACCGGGTTTTCTGACCAAAACAACATTTCGTATGCTGCAGGCGACAATGCTAACAGTTTTAACTTATCAGCAAACAACCTTGCCAGAAAAGGCGTTACACCTGGTGATAGGACAGACAGAAGCGTTGTACGTGTATCAGCCGTAAAAACATACGGGATATTTAAAGCAGACTTCACTGCAAGTTATTCGCACCAAACCACAAGTACTTACGGTGCCGGGTATGACGCATCAACACTTAATGGTGGCCGTTCGTTATTATCAGGTTTGTTAAATTCGCCGTCATGGGCGCCCATAGAAGACTATAAGAACATTAATGCACAGTATGCTGATGTTAACAGTTATTATAACTCCTATAACGTTAACCCTTACTGGACGGTTGCCAACTCACGTACCAACACGCAAACAGATAACTTTAATGGCAGCTTTAGCGGTACATTAACCCCAACAAAGTGGTTTAATTTGCAATACCGCATTGCCGATAATTATGGCATAGGTCAGCAACAATATACACGTGCGCAGGTTAATTTCAGCGCTTATTACCACTCTGATCCGCAACATACCCAAAATGAGGCCTATGGCGCATTGGGTGGTGCTGCAAATACACCGGGCACTGTTCCTGGTCAGGTTCAAAATATTACGCAGTACGGTGATGGTAGCATTAGCCCTGTAGGTAACATTGGTGCTGGTCCTCAAGGGTTTTCACGTGTTACACAAGATGTTTTCGCGAATTTTCACCATACCTTCTTTAATGATTTTAAAACTAACTTATTGTTAGGAAGTACGATTTGGCAAGAAGATTACAGGCAGGTATCAAACAGCAGCACACAATTGCTGGTTGATCAATTTTACAACATCGGCTCAATTTTAGGTGTGCCAACTACAGGCCAGGTAAATGGAACTATACACCAGATAGCCTGGTTAGGCGACTTCACCGTTAGCTATAAGGATTTCGCGTTCCTGGAAGCGTCAGATCGTAATGATCATGATTCAAGGCTTTCCGCTGCAAACCGTTCATTCTTTTACCCTTCGGTAAAAGGTTCAGTAGTGCTTACAGACGCCATACCAGCTTTAAAGGATAATAGAATATTGAGTTATGCTAAATTACGCGCATCATTCTCTAAAGTGGGTGATGTAAACGTAGCCCCATATAGCATTTATAACACTTTCGGTGTAACAAGCGGCTTCCCATACGGTAATACTGGTGGTTTAAGCTTAAGCACTCAGTTAAATAACCCTACTTTAAAACCAGAGTTTACCAAGGAAATTGAATTTGGTGCCGACTTAGGTTTCTTTAATAACCGTATTAATGGTAGCATAACTTATTACAAGAGTAATACTACAAATGAAACAATACCAATTACAGTGGCTCCCGAAACAGGGTATAATACTTCCCTGGTTAATTTAGGCGAGCTTCAAAATACAGGTCTTGAAACGAAGATAGATATCCAGGTGCTTACTAAAGCAGAAAATAAAATTGGTGTAACCCTGGGCGGTAACTTTACTATACAAAATTCAAAGGTAGTTTCATTAACCAGTGGTTTACCTTCTGTAACTCTAACTACTATAAGCACTTCTCCAGGTGCAACAATTCAAGCGGTAGTTGGCCAGCCTTACCCGGTTTTAGTGGGTACTGATCTTAATCGCGATCCGCAAGGACATCCTATTGTTGACGCTAACACAGGTAATCCATCTTTAAATCCTAAGTTGGTTAACTTAGGCCGCACTACTCCTAAATATCTTCTTGGTTTAACACAAACAGTAAGCTACAAATTTGTAACCTTGTCTATAACCAGTGAGTTCCGTACAGGTAACGTAATTTACAACAATGGTTTAAATCAGGCTACAGGAGCGGGTACTTCCCTGTTATCTGCTTCAAGCGGACGTCAGCAATTTGTATTCCCTAATTCCGTTATCCAAACATCACCAGGAGTTTACACTAAAAACACAAGCACTCTTACAGCTGATGGTGGTATAAACTTTTTTGACTCAGGTGATTTCTATACTGCAGCCAGTACGTATGTAACAAGCGCTGCTTTCTGGAAGTTGAGAGAAGCAGATATAACCTTTAACCTGAACTCATTTGTTCGTAACTCAAAGTTTATTAAAGGAGCCAATTTTTCTTTGATTGGTAGAAACTTGCTTATGTTCAGGCCAAAATCTAACACCTGGACAGATCCCGAATTTGGAACTTCTTCAGGTAACTCTGTTGGATATGAAGCCAACCAACTGCCACCAACCCGTTTCTTTGGTGCTAACTTAAGTTTAACTTTTTAAGTAAAAGATAATGAAAAAGTATATATCAGTCATTTTATTAACACTTATAATTGCCGGGAGCAGTTGTAAGAAAACCTTCCTGAGTTTGGAAGCAAACCCAAATACGCCGTCGGCGGCGTCGCCTGACCTGTTATTGGCAGGTGCATTAAAATCTTCGGCTGCATTCCCAAACAGTACCAAATACACCATGTATGCTGGCTGGATGGGCTATTTGAGCTGGAGTACAGGTTACCAGGCAAACACAGCTTTGGAGCAATACGTTATATCTTCAAGTACTTATGATGTGTGGAGCGATTATTATATTAACCTGGCCAACTACCAGGCGCTTATAGCTACTAATTCTGGTCCAAACTATACAGCTATCGCTAAGATCATGATGGCTTACAATTACGAAGCTTTAGTAGATAATTATAATAA
>JAQBOK010000288.1 GCA_028288085.1 Mucilaginibacter sp. | reverse complement strand
TAAATTTAGGATATTTTATTTGTGATAGCCTAATTTCGGAATGAAAAGGCAACCAATCGAACTGACATATAACTGCAGCGAATTTTTGATTTCTGATATGTAATAAGAAAGATAATGTACAATAGTTGTTAATTTATTTTACACCAACCGGGATAATTACTTAATGAAAATGGTTTTTAACACTGACGCTTTCTTATTAATTGCTTTACCTTAGACCTATCAACCAATTTCCGATCATCCATGTCCTCAAAAATTACTGAAGCAGAAAATAAGCTCGATGCCTTGTTGCCTGTCGGCCGGTTAGAACAAAGTCCGCCGGGGGAGTTAATGAATGCGGCGAAGGCATGGTCGCAGGTGGTATGGGATGAGGCGGAACAATCAGGCCCGATGAAGCTATCTGATGAGGAAATAATTCAAGGCCACATGCTTGCACAAAGCCCGGTTTTTATTTGCGGTGTTCATCGCAGCGGTACCACATTGGTGCGTGACCTTTTAGACGGGCACCCGGAACTGGTAGTACTGCCATCTGAAGGTACCTTTTATACCAATCTTGAATTTAAGCTTAATTCCCTCCCGGAAAATGAACGATCTGCCTTTTTAGGCAAGGAATGGCTCCGTAGACTGGTGAATCCTATTAACCAACCCCCATATTGGTTACTGGGACGCAGTACAAATACAGTGTCGCCCTATGTAGGTTTTGCACAATACATTATGGCCTGGTGGAATATTGTTGATAAGAAGAATTCACAGTGGCCGCATACTGCTATAGTGCTGGCTTATGCATCATGCAGTGGTAACCTTAAGGCAAAATTATGGATTGATAAAACCCCCGCCAACGAACGTTTTCTTGATCGCATCTGGCAGGAAATGCCGAATGCCAAAATAATTCACGTGATACGCGAGCCTAATGCCGTTATCTCGTCCCGCAAAACGATGGAGCCTTCCATCAGCATGCGCGTTGCACTGCGCGATCTCAAAATGTCCTTCCGGGCTGCTGTTGAACAGTCGGACTTGAATGGTCCGAAATTTATGCTATTGCGTTATGAAGAGCTTTGTGAGTATCCACAAGCAAATATAGACCGGATGGTTTCATTTCTGAATATCAATCCTTCAATAACGCTTAATCAATCTACGGTTGCGGGTATGCCCACAAAGGCCAATAGCTCCTTTAACCGGGAAGCGCCTTCAGGTCAAATACTCAAACCTGATCAGCATTCGCGGCCTGAAGTATTAATTAAAACAGAGCAAGATTTAATAGCAGCCTACATAGGCCAGCTGGCTGCCAAACTCAATTATCCATTGGCAAAGGTTGGTAGTTTGAAAAAGTTGTTTTTGCAGTTGAGATACAGGCTTTGGTGAGATGGTGATAGCCAACCTTTACCCCTTCATCTGCGTATCTTTAACAACAATCAATTCGGCGTTCCTAATTATTTATAAATGATCATTCAGTTTTGTGGGTTATCGGGCAGCGGAAAAACAACACTGGCCAACCATGTTAAATTGCTGCTTAATAAAAAAGGTATAAAAACCGAAATTATTGATGGCGATGTATACCGGAAAACGCTGTTTGCCGGACTTGGTTTCTCAAAAGCTGACCGTAATGAAAACATCCGGCGACTGGCGGTTATAGCCGGTGCTTTATCGGCAGATAATGTTGTACCCATTATCTGCGCTATCAATCCATATGAGGATATTCGCCTGAAAATTGCTGCTAAATACGAAAATGTAAAAACAGTTTATATCGAATGCAGCATGGAAGTTCTGATAAAGCGCGATCCTAAACAACTATACCAAAAAGCATTACTGCCCAACGACCATCCCGAAAAGATCAGCAATTTATCAGGCGTTAATGACCCTTTTGAGATCCCCAGCTATCCTGACCTTATCATTAAAACCGATAAAGAATCAATAGAAACTTCATCGCAAAAGTTGTTACAATTTATCCTCGCAGCACTTTAAAGAGTGATTAATTAACCTACATCGTTTTATCTCAACTCTTCAAATGCCATTACAGTAGCGATAGTTTTTTGTGTATTGATTTTTACCGAAGCAGGCTTCAATCCATCAGCTGATATCGTAAATATAATGTCACCAGGATTGCGGTCTGCCTGCACCACTGCGTAGGCGTGGCCATTAAATGCTTTGCGGTCATTTAACTTAAAGGAGGTATCATCGCGCTCGTTGCCGTTATCTGCTCCAAGCAACTTGCCATTACCCTTTACATCAAAATGGATCAGGTTATCTGCATCGGGCACCACAATACCATTATCATCTATCACATCAACTTTTACTAATGCTACGTCACTACCGTCTGCACTTACTTTGCTGCTATCAATGGTTAATCTCAAAGCTGCCGGTTTGCCCGCAGTATGTATTTCATCAACAACTACTTGTTTGCCATTTTTGCGGCCTACAGCCTTTATAGTTCCGGGCTCATAAGCAACGTCCCAGCTTAAGTGCAAATCAGCAGTAGTAATATTCACAAAGGGTTTGTCATATTTATTCCACGCGCCTGAATTTCCCTGCCTCGGGAATTCCTGTACCTTTATTCCATACGATTTCCCGTTAACAAAAAGCTCGACGCTATCACAATTGGTGTAGGCCAATACCGGTATAATCTGCCCTTCGCGGCCTTTCCAATTCCAGTGCGGGAAAAGATGCAGCACCGGTTTGGTTGTCCATTGACTCTGGTAAAAATAAAAGCCATCTTTCCGGCGGTTAGTCATGTCTATCTCCCCTGATGATGATCCTTTTCCGGGCCAGCGGGATTCGCCCAGGTAGTCAATACCTGTCCACATAAAATCACCTATCAGATAATCGTGCACCGCTACATATTTCCAAAGTAGTTCGGCACGTACCATGCCTGATAAATAATTTGCACGCACTTTGCTCATATCCTTACCTAAGGAATATTCCGGTGGGTTTCTTAACGATTCACTTTCTGTTCCAACCATCTTCCAGTTCGGATGATCGTAACGGTCAATCGAATAAAACAGCTCACGGCGTTCGTGCCAGCGGTCTACATAATTATAGCCAACAATATCTTCGGCTTCCATAAATGGCAGTTTGGTTGTGCCATTGTCGGCCGCAATATCATCATTTGCTGTGGTAACCGGCCTTGTCGGGTCTTCCTGGTGATAGGTGGTAAGCAACCCCTTCAGTAATTCAACACCCTTGTCTTTGGTTTGATCGGGGATCTCGTTACCGGCGCTCCACATTACTATTGAGGGATGGTTACGGTCACGATGTATCTGATCTTTCACATCAATTTGCCACCACTCATCAAAATACAAATGGTAATCATTCTCTACCTTTTTAGTTTCCCATACATCAAATGCCTCATCCATCACCAGAAAACCCATTTTGTCGCAAAGATCCAATACTTCTGGCGCTACCGGATTGTGAGAGGTGCGTATGGCGTTGCAGCCCATATCTTTTAATAGCTTTAGCCGCTCTTCCCATATTTTAATGGGAACAGCCGCGCCCACACATCCGCCATCGTGGTGCAGGCAAACACCATTCATTTTGATGTGTTTGTCATTCAGTAAAAAGCCTTTTACCGCGCTGTATTCAAGCTTGCGGATGCCAAAAGTACTTTCAAATTCATCAATTGTTTTTTTGCCTGATTGAATTACCGAATGCAATGTATAAAGATGTGGCTCATCAACAGACCATAAGGCGGGCGAGGTAACCGCTATTGATTGTGCAAACTCACCGGCTTTACCGGTTAACGAAACCGGGATCTTGCCAGAGGCTACTTCGCGCCCGTTCTCATCAATAATAGTCGATATTAACGTAGCGTTGCTGATGTCTTTCCCGCTATTTTCAATTTTTGTTTTTATGGCGACAATGGTCGATGATGTATTTACATCAGGCGTGGTAATATAAGTGCCCCATTGTGCAATATGTAATGGGTTGGTGATGTTGAGCCATACATGCCGGTAAATTCCCGAACCGGAATACCACCTGGAATTAGGCTGTTCTGAATTATCAACCCGCACCGCGAGCGTGTTTTTTCCGGGTAAAAGATACGGGGTTAGATCATAAGCAAAACTGATATAGCCATTGGGTCGCTTACCCAGGTGATGGCCATTGATCCCCACCTCGCTATTCATGTAAACGCCATCAAACTGTATGCTCACCTGTTTGCCACGAACGGTTGAAGGCAATGCAAATTGTTTGCGGTACCAGCCTATGCCTGTTGGCAGGTAGCCACCACCACCGCCCGTAGGTGCGTCTTTTTTAAAGTCCCCCTCAATGCTCCAATCATGTGGCAAGTCTAGCAAACGCCATGTATGATCATCGAAATTTGTTTCCGGGGCTGCTTTGTCATCACCTAAAAGAAATTTCCAGTTGCGGTCCATCAATAAATGATAGCGGCTGGCCGAAGGCTTTTTTGCATAGGCGGTGGTGCAAACAAATGCGATCAGCAGGGAAAAAATAAAAGACTTTTTCATTGTAAATGATTAAGGTTCAAGTGTTACAGATTCTACTTCAATTCCGAAAGGTTTATTATACTGATCCGGGCTCAGGTTATTACCGGTGGTGATCTCCAGCTTATCTAACTTTGAAATGTTGAGGCCATTAAATGAAGCTGCCTTAAACCATAGCGGCAAAAAGCCGGGGTATGGCCGGGGCAGCAGCATGCTTGAGTCAGGCTTGAACGCGGTTAAGGGCATCTCGATATTTGTAAATTGGCTGGTTAAATCAACCGATACCGAATAAGCAGATGCTTCAGTATTGATCAGAGCTATTTTTAATTTACCCGGTTGCGCACTTTGCATACGCGCCCTTATTACCACTTTGCTATAAGCTGACACCTCGGGCAAGCGATATTTTAACTTATCGCCAACATATAATTGAAATCCCATTACCTGGCCCTGTTTTATTTCGGGAGAAGAGACCCTGAAGGTTAGTTGCCCCGTTTCTTCGCCACTGGTAAATTGCGCGCCTCCGTTACGGGTGAAGCCAGGGAAATAAGTATTGGTACGTCCCCTGTCGGTAGTAGCGTTAAACAGGCTGAGCTTGCCGTTTGGTGTTGCCACAAAAGTTTGCCAGGTGTCATTGTGGATATTATCCCAGCTATAAGGGTCCCCTTCATATCCGCCGGGGAAAACAAAAGATCTGTCTCCATCTTTGATAATAACGCGGTAAGTCAATAAACCGGTGATAACCTGGGCTGCGGATACTACCGCGCTGTAATCATACGGGGTGTTCTTTTCCATTACAAGAGAAACAGGAGCACCGAAAGCCCGATTCACCAATAAAGTAACTTTAGCATCGGGACTGATATTGATGATTTTCGCATTTACCGTAAAAGCCTTGCCGGCGCTTACTTCAGTTATCGGGATGTGGTTCACGTAAGGGGCTTTGCTTAATGCCTGCGGAGCTACAAATTCATTCAGCCTGATGTTGTTCAGTATCTTTTCATTTGTCCATTGGGCAGTTCCTTTACCTTTCTTTACTAATAAATAGGTGCCTGGTTTTATTATAAAAGAGGCATCGGCCGCGGTTGCCTGGTAATTATTATCCTGGTTGATTGCTTTGATCTCAAAATCAGCCCCTATATCCGGCAGGTGTACCTGCATAGGTTGTTGCTGCCATTGTATATGTACCGCTTCGCGTGATGGCGACGGTCTTTCGAAGGGGTCCCTAACAGTAATCGCATCCGGCATTACCTCAAGCCGCCATATGCCGTTTTCGAGTTTGTCTATAAAATAGGCACCATAGCCTTTGTACCCTACTATAGATGAGCTGCCCACACCAGCCACGTGCTCTAGCTTGGCTTGGTTAAGCGGGGCAGTCGTGGTGTTGCCAGAGTAATAAAACTCCTTCGCGGTGTTCATTTCGCTCATGGCTTGATTATAGCTTACATGATAAGCGTCAAAAACACTATCAGCAGGATAGGCGCCGTACTCTTTGTTTCGCGGCAGCAAATGAAATACCCGGTTGGCAATTAAAAAACTGATTGCTTTAGCAGGGGTGTAGGCGAGGTTGAGGAAATGTGTCTGGTATTCCGTATTTCCATAAGCGGTGGCCAAAGGGTCGTACGCGAATTGTGTTACCCATTGAAAACCTGCCTGCTTAAAGCTGCGGGCAACAGCAGGGTACATGCATGATTGCAGTACATCGGCTGCATCAAACTCATATACCATTCGGGCTTTGTTATGAAATTCGGGGATGGTATCAAAGGGGATCTTATACTGGTCTACATTTGGTAAAAAGTTACCTTTCTGTTCATGACCAGCCACCAGTCCGGTAGGATACCATTGAAAGCTGAACCCGTTCACTGTCGACTTAGCGACCGCATCGGCATAAGATGGCGATTGACTAATGTTATAAAACAGCGGCTTGCTCCATCCTGTACTTCGGGCGGCCGCAGCCAGCCGGTTGATATAATCGGTTACATTCTTTTTTGGCCCACTGTGGCTTGGTTCGTTATTCAGTTCGGCAGCAATAATATCGGGTTCATCGCGGTAATTGAATTTGGTATATGGATTAACATGCTGCAATAGTTGCTTCATGTAATTTTCCTGTGCTTTTATCGCGTTCTCATTTGTGGTAGCCTGTCCTTTATTATATTTTGATGAAAACCCGGCTGTTTTCTCATCTCTTTGAGGATAGCCATTGCCCCAAAAAGCAATTGGAGTGATGATGATCTTAATATTACGTTGTTTTAAACGATAAATAAGGTAATCAAACAGTTTTAAATGCTCATTTTGCAGCAGGTTACCTAAGGTATCCGTGATCTCCGTATCCCAGATATGCACCCTGAAAGCATCAACTCCCATCCTTGCCAGGTGATAAACATCCTCATCAATGGCTTTTTCTACTTCAAGATGCAGGGCTTTTATGGAACGGTAACCATAAGCGAAGGGCACTGTATAATTCACGCCAAACAGGTAAACTTCGGAATGGTCTTTTTGCCAGTGCACCCTTCCCTGGGCGTCAACATAAATGGCATTCTTATTCTCCTGCGCTTTGGCGGGCAGGTATAAACATAAGATAGCTATGGAAAGTATAACCGTTGTAAAAAATCTCCTCATATGATAATCAGTTTTAATTGGTTTATTGAATGAATTGAAGCTTTGGAAGAATCAATCCACATTGGCACAGATCAAATTTAAATAACTGGTTTGATAAAATGTATATTTAACAGTTATTTTACAAAACAAATTAATTTTCACACGTTTAAGTATAATATCATGAAGAATACCCTTTGCCTAATAGTCTTTTTAGCCTGTTGCTTATGTTTCGCGATGGTAGCGGACAACGAACCGAAAGAAATCCTGCTCTGGCCAAACGGCGCCCCTGGCTCCGAAGGTAAAACTACTGCAGAGAATTTGCGGATCACGGAACAAGGCGATCATGTGATATCCGGTGTGCATAAACCTTCTGTAACACCGTACCTGCCTGCTGCGGAAAAAAATACTGGTGTTGCCATTATCATAGCCCCCGGCGGCGGCCATAGCGAATTATGGATCAGTCACGAAGGTTATAACCCGGCAAAGTGGTTTCGGGAACACGGCATTAATGCATTTGTATTAAAATACCGTTTGGCAAAGGAGAAAAACTCCACTTATACGGTGGATAAGGATGAACTGGCAGATATACTACGAGCCATCAGGCTGGTGAAAAGCCGGGCTAAAGAATGGCATATCGACACCACTAAAATTGGTGTTTTGGGATTTTCGGCAGGTGGAGAACTCGCTGCATTATCGGCTATGCGGTTTAGCCTCGGTAACCCTAACGCAAGCGACCCGATTGACCGATTGAGTGACAGGCCCGCCTTCCAGGCTTTGATCTATCCGGGCAATAGCAGCAGGTTTGAGGTATCCAAAAACTCACCCCCGGTTTTTATAGCTGGCGGATACAAGGATAGGCAGGATATATCCGAAGGCACGGCACAGCTTTATTTGAAATATAAACAGGCTGGTATCCCCGCCGAACTACATATTTACGCCAGTGTTGGGCATGGATTTGGTATCAGGGCAGCCAATAAAGGTGCCTATACCGAATGGCCACGACAGGTAAAGCTTTGGCTGGAAGATATGGGGTTTTTGAAGGGGGAGTAAGATGCAGACTCAGCTTAAAACCACGCCTTCTTTAAGTGCTTTATCATAGGCATCTTTATCAAACACATATAAATGAGGGGAACGATGGGGCCCGATGCTCCGTTTCTCGTTTAACTTTTTTAATAACCCCAGCGCCATCAGCTTTTTAGGAAAATTGCTGATGTCGAGTTTTTTACCAAGCAGCGTTTCATAAAGTGCGTGAATTTCTGTCAGTGTGAATTTTTCTGGCAGTAAATTATAGCCTATGGGATAATGATATAACTGTACCCGCATAGTATGGAGTGCTTCTTTCACCATCTCATCATGGTCAAACTCCAGTTTGGGCAGGTTGTCAATATCAAACCAGGCACAGTCTTCCGACATCATATCCGGCTTGGGTACCGAACGCGAGAAATCTGTTATCGCATAAAACCCTATGGAAATTGTTTGATCAATAAGCCAGTTGTTTTTTGTAACCCTTACTCCTGTAACCCTAAACCATTTTTCCTCATCAAACTCATTAATTCGCGCCCGGCCCGGGTCGCCAAAGGCTTTAAACTGCTGTAAAAACAGGTTATTTATCCCAGTGCGCTCCATCACATTCCGGTTTGCTGCCTGTACAAGGGTTTCCGTACGTTTGATATAACCTCCCGGCAGGCACCACCCCTCAATATACTTATGTTTAATCAGCAACACCTTCAATTGTTGCTCATGATACCCGAATATGGCGCAATCAATAGACACATGCGGAACATAACGCAAATGCCCGTTTAATATAAAATCCTCTATTTCTGCCTGCGTGTCCATGGGTTAAAAGTAACGATACTGGAAGATATAATTTTTATTTAGTAAATTTTACAAAATAACAATTTTTTATTTATACCTTCATTTTGTAAAATCTACTAAATAGAGTTTAACCAATTAGAACATTGTGATGAGTACAAACAGAAGAGACTTTATTAAGAAGGCAGCGGTGGGCGCGGCCGGTTTGGGATTGGCAGTTGCCCTGCCCGAATATTTATTTGCAGAAACAAACAAGGACTTATTTTTTAAGATCGCGATTTCGCAATTTTCTTTTGCCAGCGAGTTTTGGACAAAGCAACTCGATCCTCTTGATTTTGCAGCCAAGTCAAAAGAATTAGGAATATCCGGACTGGATTATTGTTCCATGTTTTTTGCTGACAAGGCAAAAGACCAGCAATTTTTAGGCGAGCTGAAAAAACGTGCTGCTGACAATGGCAGCTACAACTTGCGTATTATGGTGGATGGAGAAGGCATATTAGGTGACCTAAATGAAACAGTGCGCCTCAAAGCAGTTGAAAATCATTATAAATGGATGGATGCGGCGGCTACACTGGGTTGCCCTATGATAAGGGTAAACGTGGAGGGTGATGGCGCGCCTGCGGATGTGGCCAAAGCCGCAGTGGATAGTTTGGGCCGTTTGATAGAATATGGCAAAAAGCAAAATATTGATGTGATTGTAGAAAACCATGTAGGCATATCCTGCAATGGCGCCTGGCTTGCCGGGGTAATGAAACAACTGAATAGCCCTCACTGCGGAACCCTTGCGGATTTTGGCAACTTTTGTATAAACCGTACCAAGCCCGAAACACAGGACATTGCCGGTTACATGAAAACCAAATGCATGGAAGAATATGACCGTTATAAAGGGATAGAGGAGCTGATGCCTTTTGCAAAAGGCGTACATGTTAAATCGCACATTTTTGATGCTGCTGGCAATGATGTGGAAACGGATTTCTACCGCATGTTTAAGATCATCAAGAAATCAGGCTTTACAGGGTGGGCCAGTATTGAATATGAGGGTGGTCTTTTGAAAATGTACACTAAGGATAGTAAATACCTGGACGATTATGCAGGCGTTACCGCTACCAAAAATTTAGCAGAAAAAGCTGGCCGCTTGGCCTGATCCTTAAACCTTAATTCAACATAATAATGGAGATTAAAAAATCATCAACCGTGTATGATGTGGTGATCATCGGCTCGGGTGCAGGCGGTGGCATGTCAGGCTATGTGCTGGCAAACGCAGGAATAAAAGTATTGATGCTGGAAGCAGGGCCATTTTTTGATCCGGCTAAAGATTCCCAACAACTGAAATGGTCTTATGAATCGCCGCGCCGGGGCGGTAACGCTACCAGGCCAATGGGTGATTTTGACGCTGCATATGGAGGCTGGCAAATTGAAGGCGAACCTTATACCCAAAAAGACGGGTCAGAATTCCAATGGTTCCGGGCAAAAATGCTGGGTGGCCGCACCAATCATTGGGGACGAATATCCCTGCGTATGGGGCCAAAGGATTTTAAATGCAAAACCAGCTATGGCGTTGGGGACGATTGGCCGATAACCTATGACGAAATAAAGCCCTATTATGACAAGATCGATCGCTTATTGGGGGTTTATGGATCGATGGAGGGCATGAATAATGACCCTGACGGGATATTCCTGCCGCCGCCCAAACCGCGTTTGAATGAGCTGTTTGTAAAAAAAGCCGCTACAAAAGTGGGCATTAAGGTTATTGCGGGTCGCGGCTCTATACTTACTGCGCCATTGCCGGGGAATACCGACAGGCATGCCTGCTTTTATTGCGGGCAGTGCAACCGCAGTTGTAAGATATATGGTGATTTTTCCGCATCGTCATGCCTGGTGATACCGGCAATTAAAACGGGTAATCTAGAGGTAGTGACGAATGCGATCGTTCGCGAGATATTAACCGATGGCGATGGTCTTGCGAATGGCGTATCGTATATCAGTAAAAATGATATGCAGGAGTACCAGGTAAAAGCAAAAACAGTAATACTGGCCGCCAGCACCTGCGAGTCGGCCAGGATATTATTGAACTCCAAATCTGCGGGGCACCCTAATGGGCTTGCCAATAGCAGCAATGTAGTAGGCAAATACTTGCATGACTCTACGCAAGGGGCTGGCGTAGCTATATTGCCTCAACTACTTAACAGAAACAGGTTTAACGAAGATGGAGTAGGAAGTCTGCACTTATATGCGCCGTGGTGGCTCGACAATAAAAAGCTGGATTTCCCACGGGGTTATCACCTGGAAATATTTGGGGGCATGATGATGCCTGGCTATGGCGGTTATTTTGGTTTTGAAGGGGCGCCCGTACCATTCCTTAATGGGTTTTTGCCCGGTGCAGACGGTAAAATGAAGGATGCCGGTGGTTTTGGCGCTTCACTAAAAAATGATTACCGCCGCTTTTATGGTACGATGGCAGGCTTTGGGTGTCATGGTGCATCAACCGCGAAGGAGGATAACTATTGCGAAATAGATCCTACTGTAGTTGATAAATATGGTATCCCTGTATTGCGTTTCAGGTATAAATGGGGCACAGATGATGTAAACCAGGCAAAGCACATGCAGGAAACGGCCAAAACCATTTTACATGAAATGGGCGGCATCCCGTTGCTACAGCCCGCAGGCCCCGAAACCAATTACGGTTTGGATAAGCCAGGCAAAGGCATACACGAGGTTGGAACAGTGCGTATGGGTGACGATCCGAAAAGAGCGCCACTTAATAAATGGGGGCAGGCGCATGATTGCAAAAACCTGTTTGTAACAGACGGATCTGTATTTACTCAGCAGTCTGAAAAGAACCCAACCTGGACCATTCTGGCGCTATCAATGCGGACATCTGAATACTTGATAGATCAGCGTAAAAAGCACAATATTTAACCCTTTATCTATTACCATTATGAACAGGAGAGATAGTTTAAAAGCATTAGGCATAGGCACACTGTCGGCAAGCTCGTTGTTGGCAGCCTGCAAACCAAATACAGAAAACAAAACCGTTGACAAGGACATTAAAGTAGATACCATTGGCCGGCAGGATTTTGAAGTCGCCCGTGACAAAGTAGTAGCGAAGGGCACATTTTTTGATACTCATGAAATGGCGACCATTACCGTATTGGCAGATCTTATTATTCCGAAGGACGTCCATAGCGGCAGCGCTTCGGACGCCAAAGTGGCGGATTTTATAGAGTTTATTGTAAAAGACGAGCCGGAACACCAACTGCCTATGCGTGGCGGCCTGCGTTGGCTTGATGTACAATGCCTTAAGCGCTATAACAACGATTTTAAGGGTTGTACTGCGCATCAGCAGGATGAGATATTGCAGGAAATTGCATACCCTTTTAAAGCGAAACCAGGTATGCAGCAGGGGGTAGCATTTTTTAATAAAATGCGCGACCTGACCGCCATCGGCTTTTTTACCAGTAAAATGGGTATCGAAGACCTTGGTTATAAAGGTAACGCTCCCGGCAAATGGGAGGGAGTACCGGCAGATATATTAAAGAAATATGGGTTGGAAGGGGTTTAAGTGATTAAATATCACTCAAACTTATTCCCATCAGTAACCCCTTTCCAGTTGTCCGACCTAAATGGTCCAACCGGGAATCCTTCTTTGCTGAAAAGATTGGCGTCAATTGGCGCGTCGGTCCATGCATAGCGAACAGCAACGGGTTGCTGTACTTGGCTGCTCCATACCTTAACCTTGTTATCACTGGTGATAATTGCCTGGGCGTAGTAAAATTTATGATCGGCGCCTGCCAATTCAAAACCTTTAAGGTAGCCGTATTTATCTTTTACCATCAACCCATTATCGGCATGGCTAAAGTTAACCAAAGCGTATTCATTGTTAAATTCTGCTGAGCTGAACAAAGGACTTTCAAAAAATCCGGGGAGATGATAAACCGAAGTCAATGCTTTATTGGCTAGTCTTAAGCCTACATCTGCTTTATCTTTTGGGTGGATATTATTGGCATCTCCTATATCAGTTGTTACTACCATGCCTGTGTTGGGCAGTTGCAGTGTCATGGTTTGTGCTTCCCGTAATTCGGCCCAGTTACTCCCCTTATCACTCCCCTGCATACCACCAAATGATGACAATTGAACGAATAAGAATGGCAGCTCCTTTTTCCATTTGTTCCGCCAGTCTGTAATTACCATTGGGAATGTGGTGCGGTATTGAAAGGCTCTGTCTGCATTGGTTTCCCCCTGGTACCATATTACACCGGCCATGGCATAAGGTACCAATGGGCTGATCATAGCATTATAAAGGGTAAATGCAGTATTGTTAGGTAAAAAATCAAAATGGTAAGGCTTGCTCAGATCAGGCATTATGCGCCAGTTCCCGTCAGCTAAAGTAATGGATGTATCTGCGAAACTTACAAACAGGTTGGTCCAGTCGCCATTAAGTCCTATCCCAAAGTAGGCAGGTTTTTTTTGCTGGGACTGGAAATTGATTAGCAGATTGTTATCGCCGCCTTTCCAGGTGCCTGCCGGTAACTCAAGCTGGTAATTGGCCGGCATGGCGCCTTTCCTTATTAGTTTCCCGTTAATATAGAGTAACAGGTCAGCATCTGTTTGCCCCAAGTGCAGAACAGAACTGCGCTTGGTATACAAGCTATCCAGTTTGATGGTCCTTTGCATAAAACCCTCGCCGCGGTACGAATATAGTTTACCCTGCCATTCCCATGCGCCATTTCCACCTTTTTGCCACTGGTCAAAAAAAGCGTTGGGTTGTTCAGCAAGTTGTTCGGTGGTATAATTAACCACAGGGTTTTTATGGTAGGCAAATTCTTTTAATTGCTTGTCTACCCTTTGCTTAATGCCATCCCAGGTGGTTGGCAGGGCTTCGGCAACCGGCTTTAGTTCAGTAGAACTGAGCATGGTTTCTTTACTTATCCAATCTTCCACCTGTGTACCGCCCCAATTGCTATAAATTAGCCCTACGGTAATGTGTAATTGCTGCGACAATTGCTTTGCGAAAAAATAACCAACAGCTGTAAAATCGCCTACCGTACCGGTATCTGCTTTGGCCCATTGCCCGCCAGACAGATCCTTGTCAGGCTCCAAACTCATTTTTTTTGTCACCATGAATTGACGTATGGGCATTTGCGCCGCATTCTTTTGCTCAACCTTAAACCCATAAGCATTTTTTAACTGAAATTCCATATTAGATTGACCAGCGCAAAGCCAAACTTCGCCCAGCATCACATCATTATAAACCAAGTGCTCCTTACCCGAGGATATTTTCATTATGTAGGGGCCGCCTGCAGTCATAGGTTTTAAAATAGTTTTCCAGTAGCCAGTTTCATCTGCCTTAACTTTGGTTAATTGCCCGTTAAAGCGGATAGTAACCTTAGCATTTTTTACTGCCCATCCCCATACCGGTACATCTTGGTTCCTTTGGAGTACCATGTGATCGGCAAATAGTTTTGCGGTTGTCAATTGCGCGTGGCTTTGCAGAAACAGGCAAATAAGGAGTAGGGTTACAAAGGAAATTCTCATATATAAATATAATTTTGGTATTGGCGGAGGTAAATGTAATCAATAAAGTAAAATGACGTGAAACATGGTTATCAAAAGCTAATAAAAGCAAAAAAACCATCCTTTGGAGATGGTTTTTTTATTATGCAGTTAACTAAGTAGTAAACTTTCAAATTACAGGCTATTTAATATCTCAACGCCCCCACATATAGAAATCCCCTTTAGCACCAATACTTTATCTGAGTTTTTAGTTTGGTATATATTGTTACGGTAATCGTCCACTACGGCGAAAAGTTGTGAGAGATCTGTTTCAATCCGCCAATCTTCGGGTATGGTTATGGTTGTTTCTCCAAATGCCTGTGAAATATCAAGGATCGCTATCCCGGTTAGATCGGCATGACTAAAATCCAACTCGGTACCGCCGAAAAGATTATTGATTTTCCCACCTTTAAAATCTTTGGAAAGAATGGTCTTCTTTATACCACTGAAAATAGCTGTTTCATGCAGATGGTCTTCGGCGTTGGGAATAACAGTTGCTGAATGATTGTTCATGGTCTTAAGTTTGATTGTCACTCAAAACTAATGCATGTGTTTACTAATGAAAAGTTAAAGCTTGCAAAACGTTTGAAGTAATCGGTGAACAACAGAATTGTGTCGGTGAATTTATGAAGATGATAGATTTAGCTTCCGCAGTTTAGCTTTATCCTTTTGTGGGCTTTGTGACTAATTATAGGCGGCAATGCTTAACTGATTCCGTGGATCTCTTCATAAAGTCTAATGATTTTGCCTTGTAAAATCACTATTTCGGTGTCGCTTTCAGCGAGTTTCTTTAGCATTAGATCAATATTTGGCCTTGAAATAGGTGTCTGTTTAGAGCAGTCTGATACAAGATTAGCTACGTTTAATTCAAAAATAAGAGCAATTTGTTCCAGACGTGATAAATTGACATCGGTAACACCGGTTTCAATTTTTGAAAATGCAGGAATAGAGATATTTAGCCGTTTAGCAATAATTTCCTGGTTCCATCCTTTTAGTTCACGTAAATTCCTAATGCTTTTGCCAACGGAAAGGCCTATATCAGTTTTAATAAGTTTATTCATCTTCATCAGTTTCATAAATTGGTTGATATGAACCGTTTCAAAGTCACTTATATAAATTAATAACCTTTTACCTGGTTTAATGTTTGCGCTTACGCTATATCTGGCTATATAAAGTTTTACACGTTAGTCCGGGGCTTAATTACAACCAACAGGAGATGGATGGGAATGAGGAATAGTAACAGGCTTTATCTAAAATTGGTGTTTATAATACTAAAAAAGGGGCGAAACTTATTTCTGATATCATTCAGAAGATCGTATCCTGATCTCTCTTTGTATGATGCTGAGCTTTGTACGCATATTGGTAATAGTAGTTATTACAATTAGCTTGTCGGCTATTCCATCATCAATATTATAGTTATTCAGTAACAGCTTTCTCATTTCTAATTGAATTTCGCTGGCTTCTTTGTTTAACTCTGCCAGCGATTTCATGATATATTAATCGCCATAATTGTGATAGTCCCGTTTATAAGTTAACAGCAGTTATTGTTTTTTACCGACTTAGCTCTAAAATGAAAAAGATTAGTTCCATCTTAAACTTTTAGTTTTCCACTAGAAAGGTTAATCAGGTTGATAAATGTCTATAACAGGCAGTATTTTAATGGTTTATATCCATCCAGGTCAATGTGTAAAACTTTAATAGATGTTGTTTATACTTACGCTAATGAATTTCCACAGGCTATTCTATTATTAAATTGCTATGTTTAAAATTGATATTTAATTCACATATGCAGGCTGCCTCTAACAGAAATAATACTATAGATGTTGTTAGGTTAATAGCCAGCCTCTTGATTATTACCTTACACATTTCTTATAGCACTGCAAATGAAACTCTTGCCGGGTTATACAGGTTGGCGGGAAGATGCGGGGTACCATTCTTTTTTATGGTTAGCGGATACTTTTACCAAAGAAGTTTAGACAGGTCACCCTTGTTTGCTTTTAAAAAAAACTTCACTAAGATCTTTAACCTTATCATTATTGCAAACCTGGTATATATTCCCCGCTCATATATTTTAACGCATCACTTTTATTCGGCACAATATATTACTGTGGGCGACTGTTTTAATCTCTGGTATCTTTATGCATTACTTATCGGAATTGGCGCCGTTTACCTATTATTTAAATGGAAAGTAAATCATAAAATATTATTCGGTCTTATATTTTTTATAATAGCCGCCGAACTATTAACCGATTCTCATTCTTATTTATTGGCAAGAAATACGCATGATCTATTTGTCCGTTATGTTCGCCCTTTTATTTCAATACCTTTTATGCTGATAGGGGCACTGTTTTACAAAAACAATCATTTTAAAAAACTTATAAATAAAGATATAGGATTGATATTGCTTATTTCAGGCTTTATAATTCAAATAGCAGAAGCTGAGCTTATTAGTTTTTATACGCATAAGTCAATAGTCGTTCATCAATTCTTAATTGGCACTTTTATCTATTCAATAGGGATTTTTATTTTGTCTTTGTCGCTTGATCTGAAAAGCAGCTTATTGGGAAAGGCCGGAGAAAAATATTCTTTATTTATATACTTATATCATCCGGTATTGATCACTATACTTGATATATCAAATTACACTTCTGTTTTTAACGGCAATGTTATTTTACTTTTCCCGATACCGATCTTTTTTATAACGCTATTTGCAGGCGTCTTTATTGATAAATACATTCCCTGGTTATTTTTAGTACTTAACGGTTCAATAAAGGAAGCCTTTAATAAAAAGAAGGCGCCCCTTTCTGCACATAATTTGTAAATCGAATAAAAATGCAGAGGTAATTTAGTTGGCGTTAAAAATGCAGCCATTGAAGGAGCCTGGGTTGTTGTTGACAGTCCATCGGTGATCATCCTTTTAAATAATTAAAAATTAATGGTCATGCTATTCGCCGATCAGGACTTATAAACTACCGGTTGGGCGGCGCCAATATTTATATATTTAGATCGCATTTCTGAGGTGCTGTT
The DNA here is from genome assembly GCA_028288085.1 of Mucilaginibacter sp. GTDB lineage: Bacteria > Bacteroidota > Bacteroidia > Sphingobacteriales > Sphingobacteriaceae > Mucilaginibacter. The sequence goes on along the minus strand of JAQBOK010000288.1, from coordinate 4,215 downwards.
CTTTTAATAATTCAAGAAGTGAGGGCCCCTGCGGCTACCAAAAAATAATAATTATTTAATTAAAATAATATTGTTATTAATTTGTATAATCGTAAGCGCAAGCAAATCCCATCGTTAAGTTTTTGTAGTCGTTCCTATTTTAATCATTACCTCATTCAAAGATATTTATACCCCGTTTCAAGCCCAAGCTGTTAATGACTAAAATTAGAAAATTAGAAAAAGATTCTCTATCCGTAATTGAAATTCCCGTAACTGGGGATGTGCCTTTAGAAACCCTGGAAGTTGTACTTAAGGTAGCATCTATAGCAACAATATATAATCAGGCTAATATAGATGTGGTAACCAGCGCCAATGATCTGCTGGTTGAACAACTGGAAAATGAGCTGATACTCGCCCACCTTGAGAACAAACGGATAATGGCGGAGCATGCGGTTTTAAAAGGCAAATTGGACCTTGCCAACCAGGAATTGAATGAACTTTCTTATACAGAAAGAATTATTAATACCCTACGCGATCCGCTTATTGTAATGGATAAGGATTTGAAAGTAATGCGGTGTACCAGCGGATTCTATAACAAATTTAATGTAACAGAAATTGATACAGAAGGCCATTATTTCTTCGACCTTGGCAACCAACAGTGGAACATCCCTGAACTTCGTTATTTGCTGGAAAGTATACTTCCCGAAAAAAAGGTAGTTGATGATTTTGAAGTTACGCATGTGTTTCCATCTATCGGGCGCAGAGTAATGAGTTTAAATGCCCGTCAACTCGATAAAGCGAATGGTGGACAATTGATCTTACTGGATATTGAAGATATTACTGATAAGCGAAAAATAGAAGAAGGACTGGCTGAAATAGAACTCTTATTCCAGGAAAGTAAAGATAGATTACAATTGGCTATTGATGCTGCCGGATTGGGTACATGGGATTACAATACTTTAACAGGAGAACTAATTTCGGACTCCCGCTGTAAAGAGATGTTTGGTCTTTTGCCACTTGAAAAAATTGACTACAAACGGTTTATCGCGCTGATTCATCCCGATGATAAAGACCGTATTGATGAGGTCTTACAAGAAGCATTAAAGAGTACAAATAATGGAGAATATGAAGAGGAATTCAGAACTGCCGCAGTCACCGATAAAAATTTTAAATGGATAAAATTTAAAGGTAAGGCTTATTTTAATGCCGAAGGCATTGCTTATCGATTGGTGGGAACTTCAGTTGATATTACTATCCAAAAAATCCTGGACCAGGCTACTAAAGAGTTATTAAAAAAGAAGGATGATTTTATGAGTATTGCCAGTCATGAACTCAAGACACCCATTACTACGCTGAAAGCTTCGCTCCAACTGTTAAATCGTATGAAGGATAATCCCAATAAAATGCTGGTATCCCTGATAGAACAGTCAAATAAAAGCATGGAAAGGGTAACTACGCTGATTGAAAACCTCCTAAACACTAATAAATTGAATGAGGGGCAGCTTCATCTGAATAAAACTTCTTTTACCATAGCACAAATGATGGCCGATTGTTGTCAGCATGTAAGAATTGCTGGCGTATATACCATTATTACTGATGGCGATACAGAACTGATGGTTTATGCTGATGCTGACCGGATTGACCAGATCGTTGTTAATTTTGTGAATAATGCCATCAAGTACGCCCCATCCTCAAAAGAAATTCACATATATATTGAAAAAGTAAATAACATGGCTAAAGTATCCGTTAAAGACAATGGCCCAGGTATCCCCCCCGAAAAATTACCTTATTTGTTTGACCGGTATTATCGTGTAGACAGCAGCGGTATGCAATATTCAGGCTTAGGATTAGGACTGTATATAAGCGCAGAAATCGTCAAAAGGCATAACGGGAAAATTGGGGTTGATAGTGAAATAGGTATCGGCAGTACTTTTTGGTTCACCCTCCCTTTGTCTTAACTGAGACTGTTATCCACACAGATTTCAATCGGTAATATATTGTCTCCGCTTCAATCGGTATGCAGTGCAACTACGCCGGTATTTATAGGTTTTGTTAAAGCATGCCCATTTATTAATACTCCGTTGTATTTTAAATTCTCCGCATTATCAACAACCTCATCCCCGGCAGTGCCCAGCACAATGACATTTTTTAAGATAATATTTTTTAGCGGGTTGCCTTGTACACCTACTGCATAAATTCCTACTTCGCCTGAATGTTTGCAAGTTGCATTTTGAATAATAAAGTTATTGAACATGGTAGGATAGTGCCCCCCGCGCGAGCCATGATAATTATTTTCAAAACGTATAAATGCCGAACGTGCGCTATCGCACTGTACATTATTTACATATATGTTTTCAATAAAGCCTCCGCGGTCAAGGTTCGATTTAAAATAAATGGCGCTCAGGCATTTTTTGATCTTTACATTATACATATAAACATTCCGTACACCTGCTGACATTTCGCTTCCAATACAAAGCCCGTTCGTTTTTGAATTAAAAATGCAATCGCGCACGATCACATTTTCAGTAGGTTGTCCAATCCTCCAGCCATCCTGGTCACGGCCGGCTTTGATGGCAATACCATCATCACCTGTGGTGAAGTTGCAGCGCTGAATTAATACATTGGTACACATTTCAGGGTCGCAGCCGTCATTGTTTAAATTCATACTATTGATGGTTACATTTTGCACAATAACGTTATTGCATAACACCGGGTGGATCACCCAATACGGAGCATCGGTAATAGAAATGCCATCTATTAATATATTTTTACAACCAAAAAACTGGATCATATCCGGGGGCAAATGAAAACCATCGCCAAATACCCTTTGATAAACCGGGGTACCATCAATACCCATTTGCCTTAATTTATTTTGCTCTGCCGAACGTTGTGGCCGCCATGTTGCAAAGTCTTTACTTGCCGATCCGTTAATCAGGCCTCTACCGGTTATGGCTATATCAGAACATTGATAGGCATAAAATAACGGCGAATAATTATACAGTTCCGTACCTTCCCATAAAGTAAGTACAGCGGGTAAATAAGCTTTGGCATCGGCAGAGAACAAAAGTTGAGCGCCGTCTTCAAAATGCAGGTTAACATGACTTTTCAATACGATGGGCCCGCCAATAAAAAAAACGCCCTTCGGAACAATCACTTGCCCACCGCCACTAACGCTGCATAAATTGATCACCTTATCAAAAATAGCCTTGGTATCGGTTTGGCCATCAGGTACAGCCCCGAATGAAACGATATTATACGTGACTTTTTTAAATTGAGGTGGTTTTATGTTTTTTAAGATTTGATTGATTGGGGATATTGCTTTTTGCTGTGCCATTGTATTTCCAGAAGCAAAAAATAAAACCATTAGCACTAAAAATGCTGTAGTGATTAAAAAAGACTTTTTTTCTATGATGTTCATAACGGTCATGCCAGGTAAATCTGCACAAAGGTACTATTCAAATTCTCTTATCAATTCTCCCAAAGTTTTAAAGCTTTGTTCTTTAACATCATCCTCCATCAAAGGGATATTTCTGTCTGTTAATAACGCAACTAATTGCCGCCTACGTTCGTCGGACATGCAACTGCCCACCGGGTTGCTAAAATTGGTCACAAACAAGCAGGCTTTAATGCCTACTTTATCCATCGCGTTCGCCATATAAGCTACATGATCTTGAGATGTTGAAACCAATCGGGAATTGCCCTTTCTTATAATTATTCGACGTAAAACTACTTTCATACGATTGTCTGAATTATGACAATGGTCACTACAAAAGATGAGGTGAATTTAGCTTGATTGGCAAATAGGGGCCAGGAATTAAGTAAAACGGTAATTTAATCTTTCTTTGCTATAGAAAATATTCGCTTACTTTTCCCAAAGCGCACCTCTTACTTCCTTACGGTGAGAAAGGTCATCATCCGGCACGATAACAGCAACCCAAGGGGTATCCTGCGAAGTAATGCGGCCATGCCATTTAAAACTTACTGGTATGCCTGATTTTAGATTAAGTTCTTTTGAGGTGGAAGTAAGCGTGAGGTTATCTATGAGGATATTAAAATGATGATTGCCATTCCCCTGTACTTTCAGTTCAATACTTACGTCGCCTTTAGCGGTTACCTGTTTAGTTACCTCATAACTTAACAAAAAGTCGCTCCGGCATTCTAAATGATAAGAGCCACCGGGCAAAAAAGTTTGAATTTGTTGCCTGCCATTACTAATCACTAAGTATTTTCCTTCTG
>JAQBOK010000268.1 GCA_028288085.1 Mucilaginibacter sp. | reverse complement strand
GGTGGTGGAGGTTGATGCACAGGCTGAAAAACCGTTTATAAATGATGAAATTAAGGGGGCTGTTGGGCCGGCGACACTGAAAGGCCAGGAAGGCCCGAACATCGACATTCCGCAGGATAAGCCAAGTGATGGTGGCGGCGTTACGCCGGCAGTTGATAATACAGTTCACAACGTCGGTACGGTTGATTTTATGCCCGAGCCTGTAGGAGGCGCTGCAGCCTGGGCCAAATTTTTAAATAAAAATTTAAGATTCCCCGCTCCCGCGCAAGAAGAGGGGATAGGCGGCAAAGTTTTCCTAAGTTTTATTATCGAAAAAGACGGCCATTTATCAAACATAACCGTTGACAGGCCTGCAGGTCATGGATTTGATGAAGAGGCACTGCGTGTGCTAAAGCTGGCTAAAGCATGGAAGCCCGGCATGCAAAACGGTCAGGCTGTACGTGTTAAATATTCAATTCCGATTAATTTTCAGTTATCCGAATAAGCTAAAAGCAGAAGGCTGAAAGCAAAAAGCTTTTGGCCTTCTTTGTTAAGGTACCTTCATTATTTAATAAGCTTTTAGCTTTTACCTTTCAGCTTTAAGCTTTTTTCGTAATTTTGTGCTTCCTTTCAAAAAAACGATATTACATTGGAGCACCAGGAATTAACCACCGTTGAAACCGCCAAAGATTTAGGTTTACTACCCGAAGAATTTGAACGTATAAAAGAAATATTTGGGCGTGTGCCCAATTTTACTGTGTTATCTATTTTCTCGGTAATGTGGAGCGAGCACTGCTCATACAAAAACTCAATCACCTGGCTAAAAACTTTGCCGAAAGACGGTCCGCGGATGCTGGCCAAGGCGGGTGAAGAAAATGCAGGCCTTGTTGACTTGGGCGGCGGAGTTGGCTGTGCATTTAAAATAGAATCGCATAACCACCCATCAGCACTTGAACCTTACCAGGGAGCAGCAACAGGGGTAGGCGGTATAAACCGCGATATATTTACAATGGGAGCAAGGCCTATTGCACAATTAAACTCCCTTCGCTTTGGCGATTTAAGTCTTGACCGTACAAAATGGTTAATTAAAGGGGTAGTAAAAGGTATTAGCCATTACGGCAATGCCTTCGGCATCCCAACTGTAGGCGGCGAGCTGTTTTTTGACGAATGCTATAATGTTAACCCACTGGTTAATGCATTTTCTGCAGGTATAGTAAGGGAAGGTGAAACTGTTTCGGCAACATCTTACGGTGTTGGCAACCCGGTGTATATTGTAGGTTCTGCAACCGGTAAAGACGGGATCCATGGTGCTGCATTCGCGTCAAAAGATATTACCGAAGATTCGGTTAACGATCTTCCGGCTGTACAGGTAGGTGACCCTTTCCAGGAAAAGCTATTGCTCGAGGCAACGCTTGAGGTTATCAAAACCGGAGCTGTTGTAGGTATGCAGGATATGGGTGCGGCGGGTATTATCTGCTCAAACTCCGAAATGTCGGCCAAAGGCGAGCATGGTATGGTTATCTATTTAGATAAAGTGCCAATGCGCCAGGAACACATGAAACCTTATGAGATCTTGCTTTCTGAATCACAGGAGCGCATGCTGATAGTGGTACATAAAGGCCGTGAAAAAGAAGTTGAAGCTGTATTCGATAAATGGGATTTGAACTGCGCCATAATAGGTGAGGTTACCGATACCAAGCGCCTTGTATATTATATGAACGGCGAAATGGTTGCCGATGTGCCTGCAGATGATCTTGTTTTAGGCGGGGGAGCACCGGTTTACGAACGTGAATACCGCGAGCCAGCTTACTTTGCAGAAAACCAAAAATTCAGGATTGAAGATGTTACTGAACCAACCGACCTTATTGCGGTTGCCGAGCACTTGATTGGCCATCCAAATATAGCCTCAAAAAGATGGGTAACTGATCAGTACGATTCAATGATCGGTACATCAACCATGACAACTAACCGCCCAAGCGATGCTGCGGTTATAGCTGTTAAGGATACTGACAAAGCAATAGTAATAACTGTTGACTGCCAATCCCGTTACGTATATGCTGATCCTCAAAAAGGAACTGCCATTGCAGTTGCCGAAGCAGCCCGTAACATAACTTGCGCCGGTGGTGAGCCGGTTGCCATTACTAATTGCCTCAATTTCGGTAATCCTTACAAACCTGAGGTTTACTGGCAGTTTGTTGGCGCCATAAAAGGAATGGGTGAAGCCTGTCGCAAATTTGAAACGCCTGTTACAGGTGGTAACGTAAGTTTTTATAATCAATCAACAGATGATGGCCCTGTGTTCCCAACGCCTACGATAGGTATGCTTGGGGTGATGGACGACCTGTCGAACATGATGACCTCTGACTTTAAACAGCCGGGCGACCTTGTTTATTTGATAGGGGAGTCTGTTAATGATATTGCTTCATCACAATATTTGGCATCGTACCATAAAATAACTGCAGCACCTGCTCCGTATTTTGATTTGGATAAGGAATATGATATGCATCAGGTGGTAAAACAACTGATCCAGCATAAGGTGATCCAATCGGCACATGATGTGGCCGACGGTGGTTTGTATATTACGCTTATTGAATCGGCAATGCCAAATGGTTTAGGGTTCGAAATTGAAACTGATAGTGCTGTCCGTAAGGATGCCTTCCTGTTTGGCGAGGCACAGGGCAGGGTAGTGGTAAGTATTGCACCAGCCGATCAGGAACGCTTTATTGAATTAATGGCAACCAGCGAAGTTGATTTTAGCCTGCTCGGAACCGTTACCAATGGTTTTTTAAATGTAGACGAAGAGTTATTTGGCCATATTACCGATATAAAGATGGTTTACAATAACGTGCTGCATGAAATTTTAGGTGCATAATGCTTAAACTAAACCGTGTACATCACATAGCTATTATATGTTCTGACTATGAAAAGTCTAAACATTTTTACAGTGAAATACTTGGTTTAAATATAGTTCGCGAAGTTTACCGCGAAGTAAGGAGATCATATAAGCTCGACCTGGAAGTGGGAAACCAATACCAGATCGAGCTTTTTTCATTTCCTGATCC
>JAQBOK010000243.1 GCA_028288085.1 Mucilaginibacter sp. | reverse complement strand
TTTAAACCTATCGTATCCCTGAAACTGGTGATCACTTCACATTTTTTTGCTACCGCGATCAGGTCCTGGTTGCGCATCAGTTTGGACACTGCAGCAGCCATTTCTGGCGTAATTCCCGGTGCTAATTTCTGTAATGTTAAGGCATTTGTCTCTTCTTTTAAAAGCCAATCTCTGAATTCGCCAACTGTTAAGCTATCTATTAATTTAAATGCTTTGTTATCATGGCTATCAATAATCAATCTGGTTATTTCGTCTTTCTCATAAGGAATAATTGCTTCGTTTAAAAACACTTTTAAAGGCACATCGGCCAAAGTTATTTGTGCGGCAACCCTTTCTTCATAACTTTCAGCACATAATCCTGCCAGTACATCTCCAGACCTATGTGGTGAAGCTTTAGCCAGCAATGTTTTCAGGTTGTTGAACCTGTAAGTTTTTCTGCCGATAGTATGATGGTATTGCATAATTATTCAGGGGTTACCATTACTGCTGCTTTTTCCATTAACACTTCTCCTGTGATTTTCACCTTGTGTTTTCCCATCAGCATAAATAATAGAACTACAGCGGCTAATCCTCCAAAAAAAATCAGGCTGAGCAACCAATTATAATAAATAATAGCTACTAAACACACACCAGACAGTACCAAAGCGATAGCGGGAAAATATGGATAAAAAGGTGAAGCAAAAGGGCGTTCCAAGTCGGGTTCCTTAGTACGTAAGATAAACAGACTTATCATACTCATCATATACATTAGCACCGCTCCCATTACCGAGATAATAATGATCTGTGCGGTGGTACCTGTATAAAGTGCTATAAAACTAATCACTCCGCCAGCAATAAGTGCCCAATGAGGGGTTTTAAAGCGATGATTTAGCTTTGATAAAGTGCGCGGCAGATACCCGCTTCGCGCCATTGCAAATACTTGCCTTGAGGATGCCAATATAGTACCGTGGAACGAGGCAATTAAACCAAATAGGCCTATACTGGCAAATATTTTAGTTAAACCATTTGACTTGCCCAATACCATACTAATTGCCTCTGGTAATGGATAGTCCAGGTTGCTGAGTTTGCGCCAGTCGGTAATACCACCGGTAAGTACCATTACCCCTAAAGCTAAAAATATTAAGGTGGCCAGGCCATAGATATATCCTTTTGGGATATTGCGTTTAGGCTCTTTCACCTCCTCAGCTACCATGGCTACGCCTTCAATAGCAAGGTAAAACCAAACGGCGAATGGCAATGCCGCAAATACACCTCCCCATCCAAAAGGCATTGGATGACTTAAGTAATTATTTATTTTGAAAGCGGGCGATACAATCCCCATAAAAAGCAATAACTCCGCGACTGCCAGTATGGTTATAAAAACCGAAAAAGTTGCCGACTCTTTTATACCGGAAATATTGATAAGAATAAATAACACGTTGAAAAATATGGCCGATTGCAGAACGGGAACAGGCTGATATAAAAAATGCAGGTAACTCCCTAAAGCAAATGCTATAGCAGGCGTAGCAAAAAGAAAATCTACGAGTGTAGCATAGCCTGCAATTAAACCGGCAACAGGCCCCATTGCCCTGTAAGCATAAGCAAAGGCCCCGCCTGCATGCGGAATTGATGTAGTTAATTCGGTATAACTAAAAATGAAGGTAATATACATTACCGTTATTACTAATGTAGCAATAAGAAATCCGATTGTGCCCGAAACGGCCCATCCCAAATTCCAGCCAAAATACTCGCCAGAAATAACTAAGCCAACGGCTATCGCCCATAAATGGACCGGCTTTAATACCCTTTTTAATTGCTCTGTTTTTGAGTCAGTCATCCAAACGCCTTCTGATTTAATTGCCGCTTTAAAATACTTAAAGTTAGTGTTAAATCAAAATAGGCTTGTTATCAAATTGTTAACGTTTATACGCTGGGCGGCTTTCCAAAACATCTTTGCAATTAAATCGTTAATTGAATAGTTAAATTATTAATCATAAGAACAAAATACGAAATATGCTACGTATAGATATACCGGTAGACGGGCAGTCAAAACTTACATTTACCGAGCTCGAACAGTACGAGATACCCGCTCCGCCAAACGGATTTAACCCGGAGATAAATGATGCCGTGATCATGCAGTTTGACGATGAACAACAGGCTATAGATTATGCTCACGATATAGACGCATATGCCGAATCATTAACGGATCATACAACACAGGAATATTTTGTAATAAGTGACATTATAAAAGCTATCAGCAATGATGAATTTGTGCAAGCTTATATACATAGCTAATTTGACACCGCTATTTAATGATATGTAAGAAATGAAAAAGTGGTTATTGATTATTTCCGTTATGCTTTGCTTTAAAAACGGATTTTCTCAGGTCGACCACGATTCATTTTTTAAGTATTCTTACCTTGTATTAGCAACAAATACACCATTTAAAGCAGCTGATCTTAACAAGGGACATACCTTACAGACAGAAGCAGGTACTTGTTTTTTTGTGAGAGTAAAAGCAAAGCTTTTTTTAGTTACAACTTCTCATTTAACAGACCAAATAGATGGATTTAACCAGGTACGTTTACCCGAAACGTTTTCTAATTTAGAATTTAGGTATTATGATGATTCAACTAAAAATTATGAATTTTCAATATAAAATTAGATTCTAAATTAAAAGAAAAACCGGTTTATTCGTTTATGGATTATCCCCGATGTGGCAATTATTGAGATCAGGAACCTGCCGAAAAACGCCATCGTTAATTCAGTTGAAAAACTGATCTATTCTGATGACAAAAAGGACAAAAAAATGGAGGGCGCTTTTTTTTGGGGTTTTCAACAAGAAGAACAAAAATCAACATCTTTAACCTCGGCAAACCCTGTAACCAATATCATGTGTTTAGAATCTAATTTGTATAATGGTACAATTGCTAACTCCTCTCACTACAACCCCTTTTATTCAAATATAGATGCTATTAATTATGTGCTATCGCCAAAAACAAATGCAGGGGCGTCTGGCGCGCCGGTTTTCTTTATTACTTCAATTATAAAAAATAATAAGAAGGTTGAATCAACGCAATTTGCAGGAGTTCAGTTTGGCATAGATTATGATTACAATTGCACCTATATTGTTAACGCTGCAGAAGTAATAAAATGATCAAGTCCCAAATGAGGGACTGATCATTTGCTTATACATACCTATTGATCCCCTAAACCTCCACAATTATTCCTGCAAAAGTTAAGCCTCCGCCAAATCCTAATAGTAAAATTTTATTACCCGGTTTTATTTTACCCGCTTTTGAAGCTATGTCCCAGGCCAGTGGAATTGAAGCTGAAGAAGTATTACCAAAAAACTCAATACTTGTCAGCATTTTATCCATTGGATAGTTAAGCTCAGAAGCAACTGCTTCTATGATCCTTAAATTGGCACTGTGCAAAATAACCCAATCCAATTCTGCTAACGTGATGGAATTTTTTGAAAGCAGTTCTCCTACTTTGTTGCTGATTGTTTGTATGGCCCATTTAAATACCACTTTGCCATTCTGATGTATCTTACCATTCGGTTCTATATTTTCACCATTCACTACAGAAGCATGCTGTGAGAGGTATAGATCTTTACCATGACTGCCGTCCGTTCCGGTTATTGCATTAAGTATTTTAGGCTGATCAGAAGTTTCAACCAATGCCACACCTGCCCCATCACCAAATAATATACAGGAGGTACGATCAGTAAAATCGGTAAATTTGGACAATGTTTCTGCTCCAAACACTAATATTTTTTTGTGAGTTCCGGAGGCAATCATTCCTTTCGCTAAAACAAGGCCATATACAAAACCCGCACAAGCGGCCATTATATCTAAACAACCGGCATTTTGAATATTAAATGCGTTTTGTACCTGGCTTGCCATACTTGGCATTACCTGGTCGGCAGTGGTAGTACCCACCAAAATAAAATCGACTCCGTCGAAATTAATATCGGGGTTTTCGGCTAATAAATTTTTGGCCGCTTTTATACACAGGTCGCTGGTATATTCGTCCGGCTCAGCAAATCTTCGCTCTTTAATACCGGTTCTCGATATGATCCATTCATTATTTGTTTCTATGATCTTTTCGAAGTATTCGTTGGTAACTCTATTAGAGGGGGTATAAACAGCTATAGCAGTGATTTTAGAATTCATTATTTAAAGTTAAACAATAAGTAAAGATAATTAAGTGATTGAAATCATTTGTTGAAAAGAATCTTTTTTAATAATATGGCCTGGCAAATCAAAATTAACTGACAAACTACAGCAAACAATTAGCGATCAACCCGGTCCAGCCGGTTTGATGAGAGGCCCCAAGCCCACGGCCATTATCCCCGTCAAAATATTCGTGGAAAAGAATATAATCCTTAAAATCAGTGTCTGTTTGCAACTTATTATAATTGCCGTATACAGCGCGCCTGCCATTCTCATCTTTAAGAAATATTTTCATTAACCTGCCATAAATATTATCCGCTACTTCCTTTAAGTTCATAAAATTACCTGAATTGGTAGGGCACTCTATCTTAAAATCGTCGCCATAATATTGGTAAAAGCGATGCAGACTATCAATAATGAGGTAATTTATGGGTATCCAGATGGGGCCACGCCAATTACTATTGCCTCCAAATAGGCCACTGTCGCTTTCTGCCGGAGTATATTTTACGCTAAACTCGTGACCATCAACTATAACTGTATAAGGATTATTTAAATGATATTTTGAAACTCCACGAATACCGTATTCACTCAAAAATTCATTTTCATCCAGCATATATCTTAATAATGACTTCATGCGGAAACTGCGCAGCAAACTTAAAAGATGCTTGCCCTCGCTATTTTTTTCATTCCAGCGCGATACCAGCGAGGAAAGATCAGGACGGTTATCTGCAAACCACTTCATCCTGCTTTTAAAAATGGGGCTGTCGGTTATATCAGCATCGTCCAATATTTCTGTCGCGAATAGCGGGATTAGGCCAACAACACTTCTTACTTTCATTTTTTGTATGCTGTTATCCGGCGACCGTAACTGATCATAAAAAAATCCGTCCTCAGCATCCCACAGTCCTTCCTGATTTTGGCCCAGGTTTGCCATAGCGCCAATTATGTATATAAAGTGTTCAAAAAACTTGGAAGCAATATCCGCATAAGCCGGGTTATAACTGGTTAACTCAGTGGCTATACGCATTAAATTAAGTGAATACATTGCCATCCAACTGGTGCCATCCGCCTGTTCCAGATGTTGGCCTGAGGGCAGTTGTGTGTTCCTGTCAAATACCCCTATATTATCCAACCCTAAAAAACCACCTTCAAATATATTATTACCCCTATCATCCTTCCGGTTTACCCACCAGGTAAAATTGAGCATCAACTTATGAAATATCCGTTCAAGAAAAAAAGTATCGCCCTTGCCATTATTAGCTTCCTTGTCTTTTTTGTATATCGTCCATGTTACCATGGCATGCACGGGTGGATTGGTATCGGTAAATTCCCACTCGTAAGCCGGTAATTGCCCGTTAGGGTGCATATACCAATCCCTTGTTAGCAAGAGCAATTGCTTTTTGGCAAAATCCATATCCACTGTGGATAATGGCAAACAATGGAAGGCCAAATCCCATGCTGCAAACCAAGGATATTCCCACTTATCGGGCATAGAAATGATATCACGCGTATTTAAATTTTCCCAACCGCTGTTTCTGCCCTTCAATCGTTCTACTGGTGGTATAGGTTCTGCGGGGTCGCCATTGAGCCAATTATGTATGTCATAATGATAAAATTGTTTACTCCAAAGCATACCGGCAAAAGCCTGCCGCTGTATCATTTTGTGATCTGTATTATCAATATGCCCTTGTATATCGTTATAAAACTCATCAGCCTCAGTTTGCCTGGCATTAAAAATATTATCAAAATCAGCAAAAGTATTACTAGCCTTTTTTGTTAACCGTAAGCGCAGTATAACGCTCTGTTTTGCGGGAATAGTAATGTCATAATTAAAAGCCGCCTTTGTGCCCGTTTTTTTGGGGTTAACAGTTTGAGTTTGGTGAATAAGATGATCATTAATACCATCTTTGCAATAGGGGTTGCCATCGTCATAATTATATAAACGCCTGGTATTGGTTTCATTATCACAAAAAAGCAATTCGGGGTTACCTTCGGCTTTTAACCAAAACTGCCCCAGCTCTTTATGATAAATATCTAATACCCCGTCGGATTCATCAGAAAGTGCTGGCTTATAACTATCATGGCCCCAGGCCCACGTATTGCGGAACCAAACGGTTGGCAAAACATTTAATGAAGCATCCTCGCTGGCACGGTTATGAACCGTAATTTTTATCAATACATCTTCAGCCGAGTTTTTGGCATATTCTGTAAAAACATCGAAATATTCGTCTTTATCAAATACACCTGTGTCAATGAGCTCAAACTCCATTTCATTTCTCGACCTTCTTTTATTCTCATCAACCAGCCATGTATAAGGGAATTCCTGATGCGGATATTTGTACAGCGTTTTCATGTATGAATGCGTAGGTGTATTATCCAAATAATAATATAATTCCTTCACATCCTCGCCATGATTGCCTTCGGGGTTGCTTAACCCAAAGTAACGTTCTTTTATTAGCGGGTCTTTTTTATTCCACAAAGCCACGGCAAAACAGAGATATTGCTGATCATCACATATACCGGCTATTCCTTCCTCACTCCATCTGTAAGCTTTGCTGCGCGCCATATCATGTGTGATATATTCCCATGCATCACCATTGGCGCTATAATCTTCCCTCACAGTTCCCCACTGGCGGTCACTCACGTAGGGGCCCCATTTTTTCCAGGGGGTGTCTTTTAATCTTGTTTGTTCTTCGTTCATGTTAGGTTATTTCCAGGCATTTCTTAAAAACCTTAACCAATTGCCGCTCATCATGTTTTCTACATCTTGTTGAGTATACCCTCTTTTTATTAATAACACCGGTATTTTTTGCAAATCGGCTATTGTTTCCAGGTCATAAGGACACTGTTCCCTGCCAAAGGCCCCGTCAAGGTCAGAACCAATCCCTACGTGTAACGCGTTGCCGGCCACCTGGCATATATGATCAATATGATCAATCATCACCTCCAGATTACAATTCATTCCTTTAGGTGTCGATTCTCCCCTCACCCATCCAGGCACCATCATCCAGGCATCCAACGCCGCTCCGATCACCGCACCCCTGTTTACTAACTCCTTTATCATTTCATCACTATATTGCCGGTTATGGTTAACCAAAGCCCTGCAATTGTTATGACTGGCCCAAATATGCCCGTTAAAATTATCCAACGCCTGCCAAAAAGCATCATCACATAAATGTGTGGCGTCCAATATTATGTTAAGGCGTTCAATTTCCTTTAATAACGCTAACCCTTTTTCACCCATTTTTCCGGTTGCATCTGTACCATTGGCGTATCTGCCTGGGCCGTAGTGGGCCGGGCCAATAGCTCTTAAACCATACGCGTAAGCCCGCTCCAGATGTTTTATGGTGACAATGGAATCGGCACCTTCCAAACTTAAAATATACCCTACTGGTTTATTCTCATTGGCATGGTCGTCATTCCATAATTCAAGATGTTTTTCAAGCGACGGCAGATCATTGATCTGCACCATTTCCCCGTCATCCTCCATTGCCTTGTACCATGCTACTTGTCCCTGCGTTTGCGCCCATGCCTGTTCGGGCGAGTGCCATCCGGGCAAATGATTGCCTGGCGCAACATAACGGCCAATCTGTGTACCTACCACCAAACCAATATTACCCCTGCGTAATTCAGGCAATGATACTACTCCTTTGCCCCGATCAGGTTTATCAGTCAGGTTTTTTTCGCGTTCGTTTATTTCTGATACCGGCTTGCGCAGGTCGCGGTTCCACTCCAACGCGTTCATACTCAAATCCAGGTGGGCATCTATGGTAAACATATCCTTTATATTATAATTGTATAGAGATGCAATATATTACGACTCTACTAAATAGTTATTTTTCTATCCCTGGCAATATTAAGCCATTCTCCGCTTATCTCATTATTTTCAATGGTTATAGCACGTTCATACAGGGCAATTGTCGGACAAACATGATAAGGCAAACCATATAAAATATCACCAACTTTATAACGATGATCTTTAACCGCATCAACTACCAAATGCTCTTCGCTCTGGCCCGTCATTACCAATTCAGGGGCATTTAAAAAGAAAATCCTTTTGCTCAATTCATTCTCTGCCGATACCGATTTATGCCCTACATCCAAACATATTTTTGTTTCGCCTGGTAACGAAATAACGCGGGATACTACCAAAGCCGCTGTTAAAAATGGCTGCTCTGCACATATCAGGCTATATCCCCTATCCCAATAAATAAAAGTACCAGGACTACATTCCACGTCTTTTCTTTTAGCATGGATTGGAAAAGTAGGTGAACCACCTGCTATAATAACGGGTTCGGGATAATCTTTTTGTTTGATATACTGTTGCAGCCTTTTTACTGGCTCAAAGGCCTCGTTACACTTTTTTATACGGATCTCTAAATCTGCATTATGGATATGCCCGTCATAAGCATGCAGGCCGGCTATTTTTATACCACGCAATACATCGCAATCCATATACAACTGCAAAGCTTCAGAACCGGGCGTTATCCCTGTACGGCTCATCCCAACATTAAGATCGATGTAAACAATTATTTGCAAACTGTGCTTTAATGCAGCATCTGATATATTTTGAGCCGCTTTGCTATTATCAACAATACATGAATATTTAGTATTTGGATAAGCCTCAATCAATTGTATAAACCTATCTAATTTTGGCCCTATAGGCTGATAAGCCAGCAAAACGTCGGGCGCATTGCTCATCCCCAGCATTTCAGCTTCAGCTATAGTGGCACATTTGAACTTAGTAATACCGGCCTGCAGCATTAATAATGTCGCTTCTGTACTTTTATGAGTTTTAACATGCGGGCGCAAGCGGGTTATATCATCGATCATGCCTTTGAGGATATTGATATTTTCTTTTACCCTTTGGGGATAGATCACCAATGCCGGTGTATCTAATTTTTCAATATCGCTTATGGTGTACCAGTTTTGGTCAATCATTTTTTTCTTTTCCGCTTTGCGGATTTTAAACTAACTCAAACATGGCTTCGATCTCGACCGGGATATTATCCGACAGCGAACCCATTCCTACCGCACTGCGTACACCTATACCGTTATCTTCTCCCCACACTTTAGCAAATAACTCGCTGCATCCATTGATAATAAAAGGGTGCCTTTCAAAATCAGGGGTACAGTTAACCATGCCCAGTACTTTAATAACCCGTTTTACTTTATCAAGACTGCCTAAATTGGTTTTTATGGTTGACAATATAGCCAGTCCTACCTGACGGGCAGCCAATTTGCCTTCTTCGGCACTCATATTTTCTCCGATCCGGCCGATAATAAGGCTTTTATCGTCTTTTACAGTGCCATGTCCTGATACATACAGGTATTTTCCATCAATTAAACAAGGTTTATAAACACCCAAAGGTGTAGGAGCAGGTGGCAAATTCAAGCCCAGTACTGCAAAATTTTGTTCAGGAGTATTCATCATATAAAACTATAAAGTTTTAACGACTCAGAGAATTTAATATTCAAATTGTATGGGTAATAGAGGTGTATAAAAAAAGCCGGGGATCTCACTCCCGGCTTCAACTAATCTCAATAAATATATGTTTAACTAAAATTTCACTGTAATACCGATATTAACTACATAATCAGCAAAAGCGGCGTCGCCATGTGTAAAAACTTCGGTTGCATTAGTAGTCCTAATATCAGGTACGCTTTGTGTACGGTCGCGAATAATTGCTATTGGTACAAATCCGTAGATCGCTATATTTTTAAAACGATAAGTTATTCCCGGCTCTGCTGATAAAATGTAACCTGGCCTTCTAAAACCATCACTATTACCCAGCAAATCGTGTACTGGCAGGCAATCATCTCTGAAGCCCAAAGAGAAATCAAAGCGTTTAACTGCTAAACTTGCCCCTGCCCTTATCAGCATCTGATCTGGCACACTTTCTATATCGCCAGTAGTAGCCACTGTAAGCGCGTTTGCAGGAGTAGCTGAGCGGGGCGTGCCATTTACATCTCTTGGATTAGCGAGGTAAAAGAAATTGCCATAAAACCCAAACTTGTGCGTTAAATTATAATATGCATTTATTTCAAGGCTTACGCCTGTGCCGCCATCACCCAATTGTATCGACTGATCCAGGGGACCAAGTACCTTGGTACCATTTGCCTGTAAAAAATAATCCTGTAAATTGTAGGCTCCGGTTGCAAATTTAGCACCTAAACCAACTTGTATATTCCCATTATGAGATGTTGCTGGGTTAAATAACCAATAATAGCCTGTAACGCGGATGTCGCCTAAACCGAAGGAGTGTGTACTGAACCTTGTTCCACCGGCTACCTGCGAACGGCTGTTATCAACATAAGGTATATCCAATGCCAAAGACCAGCGATCATTAAATATCCGTGTAAAACCAAAGTCCTGGCTAAGTACTTTATTTATTACGTTATTGTGCAGGACGTCAATACGCTGAAATTGTTCCTGTTTGCCTATAAAGTGTCTGAAAGATTTATAATAGCGTGTATTGCTGTTAAATAGCCATGCTCCTTTATTTATTGAGCTATCAGGATGTTCGCCCATTGTGCATACACCACCAGTACTTCTGATTGCTACGCACCCTTGTGCATTAACATTTGAATTGGTAAATAAAAAATAGAAGCAGCATAAAAATAATAATTTGTAGAATGAATTCATGTTTTTAAGTTTGATTGATAGGTTAATGATTAATATAATTTAGTTGTTTATTTAAGTTGATGAAGTTGATAATGAATCGTCTTGAGTCCGCGAAGAGGTCTGTGGCAGTATAAGCCATAGCGCTAATATTGCGCCATAGCTTCCACCCCGCTCTATCCACTCGAACACTTCCCAATGCGGATAAAATAGTTCCGTTCCTATTTTCCACGCGAGTAGTGCGAACAGCACCGGGCGAAGAGGGCGTATCAATACCATCAATGCTGCTGCTATCTCAAATATTCCTGCCATATGTGCAATCTGAACAGGATTTGAAAAACCGAGTGATGAATACTGACTGATAAGTCCTTTCTTTTCGATCATATTCAACCATCCATGCCCGGCCAGCAAAAGAAACACCACTATTCTTAAACAGATAATGATCTTAGCCAGGGTTTTATCATCTGTAAGTGTGCCTGGGTTGATGCGCGCAAACCAGCTTTTTAAAGTTTTACTACCTACGCCACATAATATAAGCAGCGTTAAAGGAGCTCCGAAATTACCGGCACGTTCAATAAATTCCGCAAATGGTTCGCCAGACAGTGGACGGCATAACGCCGTAATACTACCCCACACAATAAGCCACAGCAAAATTGCACGTGTAGGGTATATCAATAAGGATATCCCCATCAGAATATCAACTGTGCCCAAAAAAGGCATCAGCTGATATGCCGTATCGTGCCCTATACCAAACACAGCAAAATAATTGCACCATATTTGTTTAGTAATGATACCAAAAGTGCCATGCCCTATAAAACACATTGCCGAAGCAAAGCGCAGGGTATAGTGTATTTTGTTATTTATATGTAACATCAATTTCTATTTGGTTAGTTTTAATTTTCCCCAGATATATTCTC
>JAQBOK010000233.1 GCA_028288085.1 Mucilaginibacter sp. | reverse complement strand
AAGTAAAAAAGGGACAGGTGATTTTCAATGAGGGGGATGAAGTAAAAGGAATCTTCTTTGTTTATGAGGGGTTGGTTAAAGTGCATAAAAAGTGGGGCGAGGAAAAAGAATTGATTATAAGATTTGCACAGGGAGGAGCCATTTTTGGCCACCGCGTTTTGGCAGGCAGTCTTATCTACCCAATATCTGCTACGGCATTAAGTGATAGTGTAATTTGTTTTATTGACAATAAGTTTTTTGAATCGACATTAAAAGTTAATACTGACTTTACCTACAAGCTGATGCTGTTTTTCGCAAGTGAATTGCAGGAGGCTGAAAGAAAGATGCGTAACCTGGCGCACATGTCGGTCAAGGGGCGGATAGCTCAGGCTTTGATCTCGTTAGAAGAGCAATTTGGTAGTAAAGAAGATCGTTCCATTAATTTAGAACTCTCGCGGCAGGATCTGGCCTCCTATGCAGGGGCCACTTACGAAACAGTTTTTAGGGTTTTGACTGAATTATTGAAAGAGGATATCATAGCAGCCTCCGGCAGGAAAATAACTATCAATGACCGTGCAAGGCTTTTGGAACTGACAACAGAACACGCATAAAATTCAAAGCTCCCCGCTGGGAACGGGGAGGCCTTAAACATGCGTCTCAAACTAACTTAGGGTTAATAGATTGATGTAACCTATAAGTATCTTTCACTATATAATTTTTTAGTAGCTAACAGGCAAAACCAACATAAACTTTTCCGTCAACTGCCTTAATCGGGTAGGTCTTAATGGATAAATCTTCGTTAGTAAGGCAATTCCCACTGGATAAAGAGAATGTATTTTTATGAAAGGGGCAGGCAACTTTAGGTTCGCAGCTTTCTCCCGCGCTGCCTATCATCCCTCTTGATAGTACCATCTGCTGTTTATGCGGACACAGATTCTGTGTTGCATACCATTCGGTCCTCCTGGTAAAATTAAAAATAGCGATCTGCTCTTCTTTCAGTTTCACACAGGCTCCGCCATTTGCAGGAACATCGTCTGCATAACAGGCTAAAACCCATTCTATGGCTGTTGTTGTTAATGTTTCCATATCTTTCAATGTCTTTGGTTAAATGTTTAAAATCACCACTTGGCTTTTACCTGGTCGCGCATTGGTTCAAACAGAACCGTTGGGTCCTTTTCTTCCGGGGCGTTAATAAAATGGGTAAAGCGCTTGCGTAATTCATGGCTGCCTATTACTTCCTTCCACTCACAATGGAAGGTATTGATCAATGCCTGCATCTCTTCCTCCAATTGTACACACAAGCCAAGACTATCGTTTATTACTACATTTTTCAGATAACTCATTCCGCCATCCATTTTATTGAGCCAGGTTGCTGTACGTGTAAGCGGGTCGGCGGTCTTGATATAAAACATTAGGAACCTGTCCAGGTATTTGATAAGTGTCTCATTATCAATATCGGTAGCCAGCAATTGTGCATGCTGAGGCTTCGAGCCGCCGTTGCCACATACATATAAATTCCAGCCTTTTTCGGTGGCGATGATGCCGAAATCCTTCGCCTGCGCCTCAGCGCATTCGCGGACGCATCCGCTTACGCCGCCTTTTAGTTTATGCGGAGATCTGATCCCTTTATATCGTTCTTCGATCTCTATCGCAAAAGTAACGCTGTCATGTAATCCAAAACGGCACCAGGTGCTGCCTACGCAGCTCTTTACGGTACGTAACGATTTGCCGTAAGCGTGTCCGCTTTCGAAACCGGCATCTATCAATTCCTCCCAAATAGCAGGAAGGTCGTTAACGTGTGCGCCAAACATATCTATCCGCTGGCCGCCGGTAATTTTAGTATATAGGTTATATTTTTTGGCAACAGTGCCTATCACTATCAATTTGTCGGGCGTTATTTCACCACCCGGGATACGCGGCACCACGGAGTAACTACCACCTTTTTGAATATTGGCTAAAAAACGATCGTTACTATCCTGTATGGTATCCTGCTTAACGATCAAATCGTTCCAAAGACTTGACATGATGCTGGCAACCACTGGTTTACATACTTCGCAGCCATCGCCCTTGCCAAAATGATCAAGCACCAGGTCGTAATTTTTTATTTGCCCTATTTTAATTAGGTCAAACAACTCCTGGCGGGAGTATTCAAAATGCTCACATATTACATTTTTAATATACTGGCCGTTCGCCTTCATGGTGCCCGCAATCAGGTCTTTCACCAATGGCAGGCAGCCACCGCAGCCGGTTCCTGCTTTCGTGCATTTTTTAACTCCATCAATTGAGGTTATCTCCAATTCGGTAACGGACGAGCAAATAGTAGCTTTATCAACCGCCTCGCATGAGCAGATCAGCGCGTCGTCGGGTAAACTCATTACACCCGCGCCCTCGCTTTCGGCACCTCCTCTTGAGCCTAATATCAGGTCTTCAGGATTTGGTGGAAGTACTATCTTATTGTTGACGGTTTGCAAAAGCATGTTATAAGCATCTGCATCACCAATCAAAATGCCGCCTAATAATTGCTTGCCATCGGTGCTTATATTAATGCGTTTATATATTCCTTTATGAGTGTCTTCAAAAACGATGGTCCGGCAATCGGGTTCGGTAACAAAGGCATCACCAAAGCTGGCTACGTCAACACCGATTAATTTAAGCTTGGTGCTCATATCATAACCGTAAAACAGCTTGCTGCCATTGGTT
>JAQBOK010000114.1 GCA_028288085.1 Mucilaginibacter sp. | reverse complement strand
GTTTTCATACAGCCCTCCGAGGGAGGTTACATTATGTAATTTTTGTTCTTCTTTATTTACAGGAGTATCGTTATTACTTAAATCTTCACTCATTCTAAACTAAAAAATATGGATGGGTAAATATAATTATAAAGTGCAGATGTGCGGATTTTAGATATGCAGATTTAACTAACATTTGAACAATGATTGTAACTACCAATGATATATTTCATAGAAGCTGTTGTTCGAACCAACACGGGCTTTGTTTTATACCCCTCCTTGTTCACGTTTTTTTCGTGAACACCGTGAACAAAGATCAACCGCTGGTAATCAATCCATTACACAAAACACTTCCCGCTACTGACAAAATACTGTCACCACTTTGCTCCCTCCTGCCCATTATCTTTAGAAATATAATCCCATAGTTTCCACTTTTAGCCTATTTTCAAATGTCAAACCAGCCTTCATCAGAACGCCCCTGGGTATATCGAAGAACTTCGTTTACTTTAGGGTAAAGCTTAAAATCTTAAGTTGCAAATCTGAGTTCCGCACATCTAATCCTTCCTCATCTCCCTTATCATCACATTATAGGACCATTTCCTTAACATCGCATTAACCGTATTTACTATTCGCTTCGCACGCGTTTCATTGGTTTTAGCATCCTCTATCCATTTTATAAAATACCACCTGTGCGACCTTGCAAGGGTATTAAAAAACTCATACGCTTCGGGCTCAAAATCAAAACAATCTTTAAGGTCGTCAGGCATTTCAACTTTAAAATCCTTGTCCTCTTCTAATCTTACCTGTAGCATGGCACCTGCTTTCTTATGTATTCCCTTTCTTACCTCAGCCTTTAGCGCCATAATAAAATTGCCTTCACCCATGGGCATCAACGCCATACCTTTAACCGCAAATCCATCCAGCATACCCTTCACCCTGAACGATTTTTTATTGCCGGGTTTCATTTGCTGAGCCAAATCAGCAGGTATTTCGATATAGGTCCAACCCGTTTTTTCCCCCTGATCGGCAAATTGTAATATTAGGGTAGTAAACTCAATCATAGCAGGTGCAAATTAATCTATAAATGTAAATATCTAAACGATAACCAATAAATGTTAAATGTTTGTTAAATCATTCAATTAAGGGCTTTTTACTGTAACGAAACCTTGCCTGAGGACATCTTATAGATATAAATCAAATTATTAACCTTAATATCTAATATCATGAAAACTTTAAAATCAATTATGATCGGCATGGCTTTATTATTGGTTTCTGTTGCAACCAATGCTGCTTCAACAACCCACCATAACACAACAAAGGACGAAGTAATGGACACCTACCTAAATGCGGTTGTTCATGGAAAACTGGAAGGAATTGATAATGCCATTGATGATGATGCTGAATTTAATATGATTCGCGGCAATAACGTAAACACCCTGCATAAACAACAAATTCTAAACACCTTAAAAGCAGGTGAAAATATTGAGCAGGATTGCAAATGCACAAAATCAATTGTACAAGATAACGACGACGCCAGCACATTGAAAGTTGAAATGAAATATGCCGATTTTACACGTATCGATTTGATTACTGCTCAGCGCGTAGCCGGCGGATGGAAAATTACGAAGGTTGACACCTCATTTAAATAAGTAGTATGGTTTATTGTTTTTGTTTTGAAGGCTCCTTTTTGGGGCTTTCTTTTTTTACAATGGTTAAAAACAATTTGGTGCTTAACGCTCTGCGGGTGTAACCTTCAGTTCTTTTTTCTGATTGTTGCGCAAAATGCTGAGATACTGAAATTGGCCCACTTTATCGCCTGTAAGCATTTTAAACAATTGATCCGATGTTTCAATTACTCTGTCGTTAAAAGCATAAATGATATCTCCGCTTAACAAGCCACCCCTGTCTGCAGGGCCATTTCCTTCAACCTGGGTAACAAACAACGCCTGCTGGTTTTTAAGCCTATGTATTGTACGCAATTTTGGTACAAGGCCTATTTGCTGCATGCTGACCCCAATATAGGCCCGTTTAATTTTACCATAGCGAATTAACTGGCTGGCTACAGAATGGGCGGTATTAATGCTGATGGCAAAACATAAGCCCTGCGCACCACGTATGGTAGCAGTATTTACCCCTATCACCTCCCCTTCGGCATTAATAAGCGGGCCTCCTGAGTTACCCGGGTTAAGCGCAGCATCTGTTTGGATCATGCTATCCATTGAAATACCAGCTTCGCCTGATAGTGTGCGGCCAAGGGCACTAATCACTCCCGCGGTTACTGTATGTTGAAAGCCAAGCGGATTACCTATGGCTATTACCAATTGACCTATCTTTAAGTTATCAGAGTTGCCCAATACTGCGGGGGCATAATCGGCAGCATCTATCTTCAATATTGCAAGATCAGTATAGGGATCGTCACCTACCAGGTGGGCGCTGTGTAAGGTGCCATCAAATAACATAGCCCTTAATTGTTTAGCCTGTTTTACAACATGGCTATTGGTAAACAAATAACCATCTGACGAGAATAAAAACCCGGTGCCGGTACCCGTTACAATCTCTTTTCCTTGCCTGTTATCAAACTGCTCTATCTTAACAACCGCTGTTTGTAGTTTATCAGTTGCATTAATTATAATTTCTGAGTAAGCATCCATAGATGATAACGCTCACAAAAAGCAAACCCATTGGGTTTGCGGTACAAATTGTCAGTAACCAATTGGTTTTTTTGCCATTTATGCAGATAAATTCCGCCTTTTGGCATTTATACGCCTACCTTATTTTACAAATGGTTCAAGTATCTTTTGCCACCTATCATATCCCTTAGGGTTTAGGTGCAAGTAATCTCCCTGGAAAAGCGTCGAATCGGGCACAGTGGTGTGTGCTTTATAAAGTACCGTATTCATATTTATGTACAAACTGCCCGGCTTATCAGCCAGATAATCTTTTATCAGCTTATTCGCTTTTCTAAACTCGGGTAAAAACTGTAATCTGCTGGGGCTTGGTTTGATAGACATATAATAGATTTTGGCATCAGGCAGCTGTTGCCTGATCATCGCGTAAAGCACCTTAAAATTGGCAAAAACAGAGTCGGCGGTTTCGCCCGCTGCAATATCATTTTCGCCTGCATAAACAAATATCTTAGCAGGGTGATAAGGGAATAAAATGTATGGTGTATAATATTTTACCAGTTGTGATAATTCTGATCCGCCAACACCGCGTTTAATAATGGGCGAGTTAGGAAAGCGCTGCTCCAGGTCCTCCCATTTACGGATAGACGAGCTGCCTATAAATAATATACCATCAGGCTTGGGGAAGCTCAGGCTGTCCTCATGCTTAAAATTGCGTATCTCATCATCAAACGGAAAGCCGGTTTGCGCAAATACCCTTGCACCAAAAGTGAATGCAATAAGCAGTAAGGTCAGTTTTAATTTCATGGTTAGTTGTTTAATCTATCTTCAAAAAACAAAAATGGCAAAAAACTTTCAATACCCGTGGCAACCCACACCGGTCCCTGCCTGCAATAGAGTAACATTTTTATGGCACGATCTTGTTTCTTCTCATATTCGGCCAGCACCTGTAAACAAGCGCCGCATGAAGTTACCGGCTTTTGTATCTGAAACTCATCTGAATGAGCAGTTACCGCCATACTCTCAATAGGGTCATCCGGATGGTTTGCGCCCCAGTAAAAAAGTGCAACTCGCTCGGCGCATAGGCCAGAAGGATAGGCTACATTTTCCTGGTTGCTGGCATAAATTATTTTGCCGCTTTGAAGGCGCATAGCCACGCCTACCCTGAATTTAGAATAAGGCGAATATGAGTTCTTGAGTGCTTTTACAGCTTCAAGGCACAGTTCCTTATCTATTTTATTTAACTCGTCTACTGAAGCGTATTCTTCGAAGTTTATTTTTATCTCGTGGTTAGTCATCTTTAAATCCCCAATAAAAAGGGGGATACAAGATAAGTATTTTTATAACATTTAAAACTTTACCAGACTTTTAAAACCTATAGCTCTCGGCAGTAACCCAACTACACCGCAACAGGCAATTCATATTCCACTATGGTTGGGTTGATGGTTTCATCATCCTTTTCAACCCTTAAATTACCCACAATATGTTGTTGCCTTGAAGGGGTATTTTTACCCATATAATATTCCAGAAGGCCTTTAATGTTGGCATCTTTTAGTATAACCGGATCTAACCTGATATCTTTGCCTATAAATAAGCCAAATTCATCCGGTGAAATTTCCCCTAATCCTTTAAAGCGGGTTATCTCGGGTTTGGTACCCAATTTGGCAATGGCATTGCGCCGTTCCTCATCGCTGTAACAATAAATGGTTTCCTTTTTATTACGCACCCTAAAGAGTGGCGTTTGTAATATAGAAACGTGCCCGGCCTTTACCAGGTCGGGGAAGAACTGCAAAAAGAAGGTCATCATCAACAAGCGAATGTGCATGCCATCCACGTCGGCATCAGTAGCTATTACAATATTGTTGTAACGCAACCCATCAAGCCCATCCTCTATATTTAATGCATGCTGCAACAGGTTAAACTCCTCGTTCTCGTAAACTACTTTCTTGGTTAGCCCATAGCAATTTAATGGCTTACCCTTCAAACTAAAAACTGCCTGGGTTTGCACATCGCGCGATTTGGTGATCGACCCGCTGGCCGAGTCGCCCTCTGTAATAAATAAAGTGGTATCCTGTTTGCGTTCATGCGTATCATCAAAATGCAGCTTGCAATCGCGCAGTTTACGGTTATGCAACGATGCCTTTTTAGCACGCTCGTTGGCCAGTTTTTTGATGCCGGCAATATCCTTACGCTCGCGTTCCGATTGTAGAATACGCTTCAATAAGGCTTCGGCTGTTGCAGGGTTTTTATGTAGATAATTATCTAATTCTCTTTTAACAAAGTCATTTATAAAAGTACGTACCGAAGGCCCATCGGGACCAATATTTTGCGAACCCAGCTTAGTTTTAGTTTGCGACTCAAATACAGGCTCCTGCACTTTTATAGCAATTGCTGCTACTATTGATGCCCTTATATCCGAGGCATCAAATTCTTTTTTGTAAAACTCCTTTATTGTTTTTACTACAGCCTCACGAAAGGCCGCCTGGTGCGTACCACCTTGTGTGGTATTTTGCCCGTTCACAAACGAATAATATTCTTCGCCATATTGTTGCCCGTGGGTCATCGCTATTTCTATATCCTCGCCCTTTAAATGAATAATGGGGTAACGTATGGTTTCGGTATCCGCATTGCGCGTAAGCAGGTCATAAAGGCCCCGCTCGGAGAGAAATTTTTGGCCGTTAAAATTGATGGTCAACCCAGCGTTAAGAAACACATAGTTCCATATCATGTTCTCAACAAACTCGGGAATAAAATGGTAATGCCTGAAAATGGTATCATCAGGCGTAAAATTGATAGAGGTACCATTCCGCTGGGAGGTTTCCTTTTCCGCTTCGTCACGTACCAGTTCGCCTTTTGCAAATTCGGCTATTTTGGTTCTTCCGTCGCGATAGGATTGCACAGTAAACGCATTAGAAAGCGCGTTAACCGCTTTAGTACCCACCCCATTCAACCCTACTGATTTCTGGAAGGCCTTACTATCGTATTTGCCACCGGTATTTATTTTTGATACGCAATCAATCACTTTACCTAATGGGATACCACGCCCGTAATCGCGCACAGTAACTTTATGATCGCTCATATTTACCTCGATGGTTTTACCCGCGCCCATTACAAACTCGTCTATCGAGTTATCTATGGTCTCTTTTAGCAGTACATAAATACCATCATCATAAGCTGATCCGTCGCCCAGCTTGCCAATATACATTCCCGGCCGCAGGCGTATATGCTCTTTCCAATCAAGCGATCGTATACTATCTTCACTATAATCTATTGGTTCTGCCATTTTTTAAATCAAGTAATAAGAATTTCAAATGTGATATCAGCAAAAATAAAATTTCCATCCGAACCTTATAGCGAAAATGTGCTAACTTACTAACATTGGAAATGTTGTTTTAACGTAGTAAGGCTGGAATATTTTTATTTGAGTTCGATAAAGGTAAGCGCAAGCCGGAGTCAACTCCGTAATGCTGCAACATGGCAACAACCTTCATTTCTTAAACTTAAGACATTTACTCACCTTGTTAATGTTCTTAAAAAACTCGGGCCCTTTATCATTGGCAAAGCAAACTGCAACTATTGTTCCAATATGGTCCTTTTGCAGAGTAATCAATAGGGCATATTTATAGTGCTTTGTTTCCGGCAGGTCCTGCAGGTTTAAAAAATATGTTTTACCCACATTGGCGTTATAACGCGCTAAAATATCCTGCGGAATAGTCCTTATTAAATACTTCTGGTCGCCTGTGAAAGCACTGCCCTGGGCACGCCCTATAGTATTGTATGATGAGTCAGGACTGGGTAACTGTTTGTTGGGGTCATCTTTAAATCTCTCGTAATCTATCCAATCCTGCTTTTGTGATCTTACCTGGAACCAAACTTCAAAATCTCGTCCGGGTAATTCCAGTGCATAATCATAAGAAAAATTTTCGTTATTTATTACCGGGATCTCTTTAAGCCCAGCGGGGAAAGTAAAAACCACATTGGCTTCGTCTGCCAATTGCATAAAATCTTTTAATTGTTTGCTCACATGTTTTGCAACTATCTTTTTATGTGCCACAGGTTTACGTGGCAATTGCGACATAGCTGTTATAACTCCGAGCAGAAACACGGTTGTTAGTAATATTTGCTTAAATTGCTTTTCAATAAATTTCATAAGGCAAAAAAAAGCCAGGCAATAGTTTGCAATTAAAAAGGAGCCTAATCAATACAAAATTAACATATAAATTTAAAAAATAAACATTTGAGTTAAATGAGTATTAAACCCCGATTAAATCGCTTCGATCTAACTATGATTGTTATTAGCCTGGTGATAGGCATGGGCATATTTGCATCACCGGCTGTAGTGGCTACTAAAGCGGGTAATTCATGGATATTTTTTGGGGCCTGGATATTCGGTGGAGTGGTCACTTTATGCGGTGCGCTCACCTTTGCCGAGATTGGTGCACGCTACCCAAGTACCGGCGGTTTTTATAAAGTTTACTCCTATTGTTATCATCCGGCATTCGCTTTCATGATCAATTGGGTACTGGTAATCAGCAATGCGGCATCTGTAGCAGCAGTAGCGCTCATCGGCTCTGATTATATCAAGCCCTTTTTGCTGCCAGCTAATTTACAAAATGATACAGGCACCAAAATCATCACCATTGTTTCCGTACTTCTACTATACTTTATTAATTTTTTGGGCATAAAAATGAGCGCGCGCACGCAAAGCGTACTCATAGCTTTTAAAATGGGACTGGTATTACTGGTTTGCATGGCTGTATTTAAAAGCGATGCCGCCCCTGCTTCCATAGTGGCAACACCACATACCGGAAACCTGCTCACTGCATTTGGTTTAAGCCTGGTCCCGGTATTTTTTACCTATGGAGGTTACCAGCAAACCATCAATTTCGGGGGCGATATTGTTAATGCCAAAACCAATATCCCTAAAGCAATTACCCTCGGTATTTCTGTTGTGATTTTCCTTTACCTCGCTGTAAATTTTGCTTACTTTAAAGTTTTAGGCATAGGTGGTTTGCAGCATACACCGGCCCTGGCAGCCAAAATGATGGGTGTATTGTTTGGCGCTACCGGGTATAAAATAACTTCTATCTTATTGTTTGGCGGGGTACTGGCTTATGTAAATGTTAATGTGCTTGCAAATCCCCGTGTTTACTATGCAATGGCCGAAGATGGCGTGTTACCGCCTATATTTAAAAAAGTAAACCCCAAAACGCAGGTGCAGGAATTTGGCATGAGCTTTTTTGTAGCCGGTATATTGGTCATCCTGTTTTTCGTGAATTCGTTTAGTGCAATGCTTAACTATGTAATGTTTTTTGATACTATCGGGCTGTCATTGGCGGCTGTTGCTATTTTCATCCTGCGCAAAAAGACGAAGGACCTCGACACGAAAGATATCTTTACCATTAAGTGGTTCCCCCTGGTGCCGCTTATTTTTATTATTTCCTATTGGTTTGTAACTATTAATATTTTTATCACTTTTAGAACAAACCCCTATGCAGCGCTGATATGCCTTGCAACTTACGCAGTCGGCCTGGTTATTTACTACGCATGCACTTATAAGAAGAAAAATTTACTATCCCAATAAAATGGAGCTCTCATACATACTAAACGAATTAGGCGAGGAACGCGAAAATTATTTTAATGCCATTGCGCCGCCAATCATACAAACCAGCAACTTTGCTTTTAAAACCGTTGCAGATCTAAGGGTGGCGCTCAGCAATGAGTTCGAAGCTACTTTATACTCCCGGGGTCACAATCCTACTCTGAATATATTGCGAAAAAAACTGGCTGCTTTGGATAATGCAGAAGATGCATTGGTATTTAGTAGTGGCGTTGCTGCAATCAGTATACCTATACTGGCGCTTTTGAAACAGGGCGATCATATTGTATCGGTGGAGAACCCTTACAGCTGGACCATAAAACTATTTAAAGATTTCCTTCCTAAATTTGGCATCACTACCACTTTTATGGATGGCTCTGAACTGGAGAATTTTGAAAAAGCAATTCGTCCGGAAACAAAATTGATTTATCTCGAAAGTCCAAATACCTTCAGTTATGAATTACAGGACTTGAAGGCTGTGTCCGGTTTAGCAAGATCAAAAGGTATTATTACTATGATCGATAACAGTTATTGCAGTCCTTTTTTTCAAAAACCCATTGAATTAGGTATTGACCTTGCTGCTCAAACAGCCACCAAGTATATCGGGGGCCATTCAGACGTGGTGGCGGGTGTGGTAACCGGCAGCAGGGAGCTCATCAGCCGGATATTTAATCACGAGTTTATGAATATTGGGGCCACGCTTTCCCCGCATTCAGCCTGGCTTTTAATCAGGGGCTTGCGTACCATGCCATTACGTATACAGCATAGCTTTAAAGGTGCAGAAAAAATCACATCATGGTTACTTCAGCACCCTGCGATAAATAAAGTGATATGGCCATTTAATGCCGATTTTAAACAATCAGAACTAGCGCACCAGCAAATGCAGGGTTGCGGTGGCTTGTTCAGTTTTACATTAAAAGATTCATCGTTGGAAAAAATAGAAACATTTTGCAACCGCCTGCAGCATATCCTGATGGCAGTGTCATGGGGTGGGCACGAAAGCCTGGTGATCCCCACAATTGCTACCATCTCTAAAGATGACTATGACAGAAATAACGGGCGCCACCAACTAATACGCATGTATGTGGGTTTGGAGGAAGCTGATTATTTGATTAAAGATTTAGACCAGGCATTGAATCATTAATATTTTTCTGTTTTGTAACATTCTGCTTTTTTGTTTCGTACTGTTAAACAGTGAGCCTAAAACTATTAAAGTCCATGAAACACAAATACTTAATATTGATACTGGCAGCATTGGCTACCTGCTTTGCAGGCTGTAAAAAGTCAAGTGGTAGTGAAAATGTTGGACTACCACTTATCAAGGGCAAATGGCAGGAAACGAAATTGAGGCTGTATACGCAGGATAGTACCAGCACAATATTATATGATACTACTTACCTTCAGCCCTTTACCAATTTAGATTATGCACAATTCAATAATAACGGTACTTGTGTAATTGGTACAGATCATTATTACTATCCCAACCAGCCGGGGGAGCCCAAAAACCCTCAAAAAATTAATGCCATTACCGCCAATTGGAATTATACAGCAGTTGGGGCAAAATTTGTTTTAAGCGCTCAAAACAACCTTGTTAATCCCGGAGGATTTGACATAAGAGATACGGTATCTGCACCCAATCCAAATACCTTATTAATTCGTTCTGTTTTTTATTCACGTGTAGGCAATTTTAAATCAATATCTGATAGTTATTACACAAGATAGGCTTATGCCTGTATCATTATAAATATATAAACATGAAACACAAGTACTTGCTTTTGATCATTACCTGTTCGTTGCTCTCTTTAATAACCTGTAAAAAGGAGGGCGACAGATATCCGATAGTTGGTAAATGGAAGGAAATAAAAGTGAGGATTTACCTGAAAAATTATTCGGGTGATATATCCCGGGATACAACTTATCTCGGAACTGCGTTTAACAATTCAGACTATGTTCAATTCAATAATAATGAATCTTGTATTCTTGGAACAGACCATATTTTTAACCCGGCCGGATCAGGTCCCGTGGCAGAATATATGAGCACAATATCTTTTAATTTTACCCCTGTAGGACATAAATTTGTTTTAAGCTACCCATTTGGCGCAATAAACCCCGGCGGATTTATTACAAGAGATACCATATCGCTGTCTGATCCAAACACATTATTAATTCATTCAGTATCAGATAGCCATATAAATTATACCATATCCGATGCGTATTATTCAAATGATAAAAAGTTATTCTGACAGCTATCTGTGCTCATAATTATATGGTGTTGAACTTTAGAAAAATGTAGCTTTACAATTAGTAAAAAGCTGCCCTATGTTCAGAAAAATCGCTTTAGCACTTATTTCCTTAATTGCATTAGTATCTTACAAAACTGCAGATATAACCAAGCCCTTCAATTTTGTAAAACCCCTATATGCTGATATGCCCTTGGGCTCCATTTACCCGACAGGCTGGCTGCATGACCAATTAGAAATTATGCGTGACGGTACTACCGGTCACCTTGATGAAGTCTACAGCAAATTAAAAAATGACAATGGCTGGCTCGGCGGCAAAGGTGATGGTTGGGAAGAAACGCCGTATTGGCTGGATGGGGCAGTGCCACTGGCTTACCTGTTAGATGACCCAACCTTAAAAGCAAAAGTTATAAAATACATCAACTGGACTATTGACCATCAACGACCATCCGGTTATTTCGGGCCAATAACCAAAGCCGAACGCGACAGCGGTGTTGTGATTACTTTAGCTAACCCGCAAAAAGGCGAAGACTGGTGGCCCAAAATGGTAATGTTAAAAGCATTGCAACAATATTATACCGCTACCAATGATGAACGGATAACCAAATTCATGACCAATTATTTTCATTATGAATTGCAGGCATTAAAAACCTGCCCCATCAATAAATGGAGTGATTGGGCCGAATCACGCGGAACTGAAAACATCATGGTAGCCCAATGGCTTTATGAAAAAACAAAAGATAAAAACCTTTTAGAACTTGCCGGCGTACTCAACCAACAATGCTACGCCTGGAGCAGTTGGTTTGGTGGCCGCGACTGGGTGATCAATGCTGCGGCTAATCAAAACGATAAGGATTGGATGCACCGGCATGGCGTAAATGTTGCTATGGCGCTCAAAGCCCCTGCTTTGGAATTTCAGCGCACGCATGACAGTACTTATTTAACCTCCCTCAAAACCGGTTT
>JAQBOK010000183.1 GCA_028288085.1 Mucilaginibacter sp. | reverse complement strand
TACCCATCTTGTCCTTGCGAACGCAGTGTGGCAATCGCGAACTATACGGTGCGGCTATGGAGAGTTCGCGATTGCTTCGTACCTCGCAAAGACAGGTTGGGCAGGGGCTTTATGCTCAATGTGGTAGGGCCTTACAACCTTCAACTTCCCTGTATCACGCTGTATCAAACTGTATCAATCAAAAAACGATACAGAACAGTACAACAGTTAACCACCTTGTCCTTGCGAACGCAGTGCGGCAATCGCGAACTATACAGGGCGGCTATGGAGAGTTGGCGATTGCTTCGTACGTTGCAGCAATGACAGGTTGGGCGTTGTGGAATGCTTCGTACCTTGCCATAACAAATTGTGTGCGGCTTGTAGCATACCTTAAACTTTATGCGTAATGATAAAAAAGCAACATCATGAAATATTTCGCTTGTTTTCTGTCGGCCTTAGTTATTCTTGGTACATCAGCATGTAAAAAAGACTCCGGGGCTAAAGGTAATACTACCTTACAGGGTAAATGGAAAGTAATAGGGAGTATGATCAGCTCTGGCGGGCCGATGTATTTTGTGCCGGATAATGGCAATCATTATGCTCAGTTTAACACAGATGGCACCATCACCGGGTCGGCCTTTCCGGATGAGGTGTATTATAAAATTAAAGACAGCATTACCATCACCATGACTAAGGCTGATAAAATAACTTACGAAGATTATTACTATAAAATAAAACAAGACTCCCTTACTTTAGGGCCGGCGGGGCCAATAGTTTGTATTGAGGGTTGCTCTATTAAGTTGATTAAAGACTGGGTTGGACTTAATTAACCACTAAAATCAGCTCTTCATCTTCTTCAGCAAATTCTCTATTACCCTGGGGAAGTGATGGTGCTCCAACTGCTGGCCTTTAAATTTGAGCATTTCGAGGTTATCACCGGGTTCTATTTTAAAGCGCGACTGGTGCAGTATCTCGCCTTCGTCAAACTGCTCGTTCACAAAATGGATGGTAATGCCCGATTCTTCTTCCTTCGCATCAAGTACGGCGTTATGCACGTGGTCGCCATACATGCCTTTGCCACCATATTTGGGCAACAGAGCCGGGTGCAGGTTAATTATTTTATTGGGGAATGCCTTTAGCAGCGTTAGGGGCACAAGCCATAAGAAGCCTGCCAGCACAATAAGATCTACCTGCAGGTTTTTTAACAGCTTTATCACCTGGTCTGTTTCGTAAAACTCGTGACGTGAAAAAATGTGGGTCGGTATCTCGAAATTATCAGCACGCTGCAGTACATAGGCCTGCGGGTTGTTGGTCAATATCAATACAACCTCCGCCTCAGGGTTGCGCTTAAAATGCTCCATAATTTTCTGGGCATTTGATCCGGAACCTGAAGCAAAAATAGCGATCCTTTTCTTCATTAAATTTTTTGCTGTTTAAATAGCAATTAACTATTGTACACCACCTTTTGTTTACACCGGGTAATAAATGTATACGCAAGGTAATACTAAATCGTTCAGTTAAACTACAGAACTGCCCAAATATAAAATTTTGATGTTTTTAATCAATATCTTATTGAATTTTTTGACGAATAAATCCATATTGGGTAATGGTGCGCGCCATTGTAGGCGGATAATAGGTTTCCAGGTTACCGGTTTGCAGTATGAGGGAATATTGCCCCAAATTTACTATCCTGGCGGTTTGAAAAGGCTTCGAATTATGATTGGTTGTAGTATCCTGCACAACTAAATCGCCGGCGTATAAAAAAAGCTGGTCGGCTGACAGTGACCAATGCCCTTTTGCTGTTGTATTAGGCAGGCAATCAAAATTTGTATAGGTGCAGGTGTTATCAGCATTAAATTTAAATAGCTGTATATTATTACAGTTAGTGTTTAAGGTATCCACTAAACCTACCTGCGAAGCTCCAATGTAATGGGTAACCTGTACAGATGCCAATTCCCACTGGCTGCCAACAAACAGGGTTTGAATATTATTTTGAGTATCCTTTGAGCATGAATTAACAACCAGGCCGATTGTGACTAAAACACAAAGAAAAAGCAATTGAAGTTTATATTTCATTTTTAGTGTGGCAACAAAAATAAAAAATCCCCGCTAACTACTGTTAGGCAGGTGAATATAATAACTATAAAAATGACCATTTAGTTTAACATAACCATTTTGACGCCTAATTATTAATATGGTTTTATAATTACAGTTAATTTAAGCCGATGTTGTTAAGTTTGTTTTGAAAATTTAAAATAACAGATCAAAAAAACTATGCTCATCCCATTTGAAAAACTAAGATCTGAATTTAAGCGGGTATTGCTTTCGCTAAACTTTAACGAAGAAAGGGCCGCACAATGCGCCACCACTTTTGCCGGGAATAGCCGCGATGGTGTGTATACGCATGGCCTTAACCGCTTCCCTACATTTGTTCAATACATAAAAGACGGACTGGTTATCCCCCACGCCGAACCAACTAAAGAGGGTGGCGTTGGGGCTATAGAACAATGGAACGGCAACCTGGGGCCGGGTATTTTGAATGCCAGTTTTTGCATGGACAGGGCCATCAGCATCGCCAAAGAAAACGGTATTAGCTGCGTGGCTTTGAAAAACACCAGTCACTGGATGCGTGGCGGCACCTATGGCTGGCAAGCTGCCGAAGCGGGTTTAATAGGAATATGCTTTACCAATACCATTGCCAATATGCCCCCCTGGGGCGGGATAGACCCACGGTTAGGTAATAACCCTTTGATTATAGCTATACCGCGGACGGACGGACACGTGGTGTTGGATATGGCTATATCGCAATACTCTTTCGGGAAACTCAATCTTTATAAATCTAAAAACGAACAGCTGCCTTTACCCGGCGGGTATGATAGTGAGGGTAATTTAACTACTGATCCCGGTACAATTATTGAATCGCAGCGCCCATTACCCATTGGCTTCTGGAAAGGGTCAGGCTTATCCCTGGTGCTCGATCTTTTAGCAACCGTACTAAGCCAGGGCAAATCAACTGCCGACGTTACCAATAGCGGGTCAGAATCAGGTGTATCGCAGGTTTTTATTTGTATTAAGCCTAATGTTGGGGTGCAAACTGAAAGATTAATAGAAGAGATCATTAACTATACCAAAAGCAGCAGGCCGGAGAAAGAAGGCGGAACTATTTTTTATCCTGGTGAAAATACTTTAAGAACAAGGGAGAAAAGCCTAAAAGAAGGTGTTTGGGTTGATGAGCAGATATGGGAGAAGGTACAAGCGCTATAAACATCATTTGTAAAGCGAAACTATCCGATCCATATTAACTTCCTGAACCGGTGAAAAGCTGCTTTTGTCCATATAACTTTTAAGACTATAAAGTAATTGACGGGCTTCGGGCCGCTGTGCCTGGTCAGAAAGCAGATCTATACCGGATACTATTAAACTGCCTTTGCCAACCTTACATTCAAAAATAAGCCCCAGGGGCCTTGCTGTAACCCAATCATCAATAACTCTTACAATTGGCTTCAATCCATAGGCAACAGAATCCAACCGGATAGCATTGGAGTGCGACATGGCATCCCACCATTGCCAGTTACTATAACTTTGTGTTGGAAATTCCTTTAAAGCAGGATGTGCAGGATCGCACAATATCCCTAACGTAACCGGCGGCTGACCGTGTGTCCAGGCAGTATTCCAAAAAATACTGGAGAAACCGATGGCTATGTCTCCGCCTTTGGCATCCCTTACTGTTCCTTTTTTAAGCGTTAATAATACCTTGCCGCCACTGTTTAGCGTTTCTATAGCCTTTTTATCAAGGGTTTGTGTAACCAAAACCTGGTTGCCGGTTGGGGGTAAGCTTGCAGGATAAACAAATATATCCCATGAGTTTTGATAACCGGCAACAGCTACCGTAAGACTAAGTTTACATGGCACTGTAACAGAGGCCAATGATTGTTTGATCACCCCCAGCTTTATGCCATTGCCAAAGGGAATATTTGTTTTGGCCAGTTCTCCTTTGAATAAGATCTCGCCTTTATCATTCTTTATATTCCACAAAGGGGTTGTATTATTTAGCACTACCGAACCAAATTGGGCTATTTCAACAGGTGTCGTTAGTTCCTCATTGTTGAGGTAAACCATTTTAGGTAACCTCACCAATGGCACAACAGCATTGCAGAATCTACGATATTCAGGTCCGCTAATGTAACCCTTATCCTGCCAAAACGCGTTTAGCACCCCTACCAATGCCGTACCCTGTCCCGGAAAATCATATAAACCCAATAATTGAAATCCTCCAAAGCCGGGCGTGCGCAAAGCTGCTTCAATATCTGCTTTATAACATAGGGCCTGCAGTTTACCGGATGAGTACAAAAACTCATGGGCTAAATTACCCATCCCGCTTTTTTCGAGCTTATCCTTAAATATTTCGAAGTTTTTAGCTTTTAACATCCCATTGTATTTTACGATCTCGCTAAAATCCGGATAGGCGCACCATTGGCCAATCTCATGACTTACCGTAGGATGCTTCCACTTTTTAATAATATCAGCCCAGTCATAATCACTGCTGGGCGCCTGGCTGTTAATAATACTTTTTAACCCTGCTCCCCATGCTTGTATCCTTGGGTCGGCAGTACTGTTATAATCACTTTCATTAATAATGGGCCAACCGGCACCTGTTGTATAAAGCCTGCGATGATCCTTCTTTTTCCAATAATTAACAAAATCTGTGAGGTATTTAACCTGCTTATCTCCTGCCGGCTCGTTTCCATAAGCCATCATACAAAAAGAAGGATGATTGCCATACGCTTGTACAATTTTTCTGCTTTCATCATAAATGTATTGGTCAAGTGGCTTTCCATCACCAATAGACG
Organism: Mucilaginibacter sp.; assembly: GCA_028288085.1. Classification (GTDB taxonomy): domain Bacteria; phylum Bacteroidota; class Bacteroidia; order Sphingobacteriales; family Sphingobacteriaceae; genus Mucilaginibacter. Next base: position 14,319 of record JAQBOK010000183.1, on the reverse strand, counting down.
CGCCATCATTTGCCCACGAGGAGCATTCAATATGCAGGTAAAAGCCTAAGCGATCGGCTGCTTCAAAAGCTGCATCAGGAGGGCACCAGGAATGAAAACGAATGTGGTTGAGGCCGTAAGACCTGCAAATTTTTAATATACGCATCCACGAATTCACGTCGGCAGGCGGGTAACCTGTTTTCGGAAAAACGGCACACTCCAGCGTGCCCCTAAGCATGGTGAGTTGTCCGTTAATGGTAAATTGTGTGCCCCGGGTTGAAAATTCCCTCATACCGAAAATCACCGATCTTTGATCAGTTCCGGATAAACCCGCAGATACCTTTATCCGCATCTTATAAATATTGGGGTAAAATTCGCTCCATAACCCCGGATGTTTCCCCATTGGATAAACGATCTCAACGACAGCACTTTTACCTATATTTTGATTTTTGGACACGATATTGAGCTTCTCTGCATGAGTATTTTCAGTTGTTGCTGCCAAATCAATATGCATATTAGTGGCCTTGCCTGTAATATTATTGATCTGTACGCGGGCAATAACCTGCTTCTTTTTTATATCCGGGTAAAGCTGTACATCATTAACGTATACGGGCGAACTCGCTTCTAAGAATAACCGGCCGATCATCCCGTTCCAGTTGCCTTGTGTATGATCTGAAATGCTGTGAGAATTTTGGCCGACATTGAAATCTTTTATCCTGTTATCAACCCTAATAGTTATTTGATGCTTACCGGCAGTTAAACTACCCGAAAGATCAAAAACATGGGCGGCAGCCAGGCTATTTTGCATACCAACCTGTTTATTATCAACCCAAACAGTTGTTTCCCAATGACTTCGTTCGATAAAAAGCTGGATGTATTGACCATGCCAAGATGGAGGGATATTTACTGCTTTCTGATACCAGGCAGCACCTTTATAATACTTAACAGGTTGCAGCCAGAAAGGCACTTTTATATTGCCGGGTTTACGGTATTGCGCATATTCGGGATTACGAAACCAGGTTGAATCTTCTATACCTCCGGTCCAGGGGGTGTTTACTGTAATATTGTTCCCCTTGCCATTAGTTGTCATTGAGCCCGGAAGGGTGATTTTATCTTTTAATTGATGGGCATACCATTTTTGCCCTATCCCATTATCCAATGAATCAACCTGGAAGAGCCAGCTACCGGCGAGATCGATTTTTCGGCTTCCTTGTCTTTCTTTAAAGATCTGTGCCTCGCTGAAGTTATTTAATACAACCAGCAAAAAAACACATAACAGAAGTGGAGTAAACTTTTTCATTATAACTGGTGTATCAAATCTACACAAGTACAAATAATAAACCGGGTGTTTTAAAAATGATTTATGGAGATACTTTAATTCAACCTTGTTAGGGTTAAAGCTGATAATACAGATGAATATTTTGAGTATGTTTTTCGAGGTCGAAAAATAAAACCAACATATCCTCTGTCTTTCCAATAAAATAAAAACAGACAGACCTGCAAAGGTTAGAAAACTCAGCAGGTCTGTCTATGAAATTACTTCGACTTTATTACCACCGTGGCGGATTGTAGGCCCAGTGATGTAGCCGCAAATATTATATTGCCGGGTTTTCCTTTTGATTGCACAATAGCCAAAGCCAAACCGTGGAACGCCTTTCTATAATCAGCCTTAAACGGATCATGCGTAACGGGATCTCCGTTATCAACGCTTGCTATAATGGCGCTACCATTAATTTTAAAGTTTACCAGGTTATCTGCATTAGGCACTACGTTGCCATCCTTATCCAGTATTTTAACAGTGACGAACGAGAGGTCTTTCCCATCCGCTTTGATATTTTGGCGATCAGCCGTCAACTCTATCTTTGCAGGTTTACCGGCTGTATGTATCTCGCGGGTAAGCACTACCTTACCATTTTTACGCGATACGGCCTTTAGCGTTCCTGGCTCAAACTTTAAACGCCACATTACATGCAGATCGTCGCCTTCTTTTTTCTTAACACCCATTGATTTACCATTCAGGAACAACTCCACTTCGTCGGCATGGTTGTAATAGGCCCAAACATCAACGGTTTTGCCCGGCTCCCAGTTCCAATGAGGGAAGATGTGCAAAACAGTTTTATCAGTCCATTCAGATTGATACATATAATATACATCCTTAGGGAAGCCTGCCAGGTCCACAATACCAAAATAAGAACTGCGCGATGGCCATGAATAAGGGGTAGGTTCTCCCAAATAATCAAAGCCGGTCCAGATGAACATACCGGAAAGGAAATCATATTTCTTCATCACTTTCCATGTCTCTTCATGAGTTGATCCCCATGGAGGTGAAACATTATCATAAGCGGATACGGTATTATCGGGGTTCATCTTTGCATTGGTTTTATAATCCCTTGCTGTAGGCCAACGCATAATACTATCCGAAGGCATTTGGTAAAACCCGCGGGTCTCTAATCCAGAAGTAGTTTCGGTAGCGATAAATTTTTTGCCGGGGTACCTGTCATGAAATTTAGCATAATCAAATTCATGATAATTGTATCCTATAAGATCAATAGCGCCCGATTTAATGATTTTATTTGTAGTATCCGGGTTATCATTAGCCGTGGTTATCGGGCGTGTCCTATCAAGGCTATGTACTATGCCAGCCAGTTCGGGCGCCAAACGTAAGGCGCTGGTATCACGTTGCTGTGGTATCTCGTTACCAATGCTCCATATAATTACACTGGGGTGGTTACGGTCGCGCAGAACCTGGTCTTCCAGATCGCGCTTGTGCCATTCCTTAAAATACAGGTGATAATCATATTTAGCCTTTTTCCATTCCCAGCAATCAAAGGCCTCGTCCATTACCAAAAAGCCCATTTTATCGCAAAGATCCAGCAGTTCAGGAGTAGGTGGGTTGTGCGAGGTACGGATACCGTTGCAACCCATTGCTTTCAAAATTTCCAGCTGCCTTTCAAGAGCGCGTTTGTTTACCGCAGCACCAAGTGAACCCAGGTCGTGGTGATCGCATACGCCTAATATTTTCATGGGTTTGCCATTCAGCGAAAAGCCTTTATCAGCATCGAAATTAAAATAGCGAATGCCTAAAGAGGTTGTATATTTATCATAACCCCTATCATCAAATTCGCCATGCTGGGTAATAGAGGTAACGATTTTGTATAAGTGTGGCCGCTCAGTTGACCATAATAAAGGCTTAACTATTTTAAAATCCTGTTCAATATTTGCCGACGTATCTGCTATATCTATAGGGGTTACTTTATGTGCAACAACTTTATTTGCTTCATCATAAACCGTAGAGTATAAACCTGCTTTACCGGATTTGCCAGTGTAGTTTTTTACGTGAATTTTCAAATGTACTAATGCGGATTCGCTGCTCACTTCTGATGTCGTCACATAAGTTCCCCAATGATCTATGGCTAACTTACTTGTAGTAACCAACCACACATTCCTGTAAATACCCGAACCCGAATACCAGCGTGAATTTGGCTGAACCGAATTATCAACCTTAACAGCTATTATGTTTTTACTGCCGAAATTTAAATAAGGCGTCAGATCATACCGGAAAGAGATATACCCATTTGGCCTGAAACCTAAAAGATGTCCGTTTATCCATACTGTACTTTTCTGGTATACGCCGTCAAAATCGATATAAACCTTTTTATCTTTTGATGTAGCCGGAACTACAAATGTTTTACGATACCAGCCTATACCTCCCGGTAATGCACCACCATCCGGAGTAGCCGGGTTATCTTTACTAAACTTACCTTCGATGCTCCAGTCGTGTGGCAGATCGAGTTTACGCCAGCCAGCATCATTTATAGCCGGATTTTCGGCACCGTTCACATTCCCTAAATGGAAATTCCAGCCCTGGTCAAAATCAGCCACCAGGCGAGCTTGCCCGGATACTTTTAAATTGATTAGGGATAACAATATTACAGGCAGGAAAAACAACCTGCTTTTTAACGCAAACGATTTAATAAACATGACGGGATGGTTAAGATTTATAAATGTATATCGGACACTAAATTATAAATGTTTCCTAATAAATCGATAATTAATAAAATATTAGGTAAAAGAAATCCGACCCGATCTCCGGGTTTATTCTGTAAAATTTATCAATAAATGGAAGTTCATAAATTGAGCTTTGCTATAAAATAAATGACTGTAAGCCTTACGATAGATCAGCATCAGCAATAAATTAACACCAAGAACATAGGCGAAAATATCCCAGTTATCGGGATCAAGAAAATAATTAAACAGGAAAATATTAATGGTGATAGGCAGCAATACCAATAAAAATAAGGGAGTGAACCGGTTGATCAGCAGGAAAAACCCGCATGCTATTTCGATACCATACAACATCTCAAAAAAGTAGCCGGTTTTTAAAAGGTGGTTTTGAATATCATTGGCAGCCTTTGTATTGATAGCGATAACCGGGATAAATTTCAGGTGATAGAAAAAATTGATGCCGTAAGCAAGAAAAAACAAGGCAAATGCAGACCGTATTATAAAAACAACAATTTTCATTGATATTAATGATTTTTAACTAAAGCTCTTTTAGCGACTAAACTTAGTAATTAAATTGACATATTCATCCTTATACGTCAGCAATAAACCAAATGGTGTTTATATTCGTTATTTATTTAGCATGAACATACAGAAAATAACATTCGGCAATGGTTGCTTCTGGTGCACAGAAGCCATCTTTCAAACCCTGAAAGGTATTAAATCGGTAACCTCAGGTTATATGGGCGGGCACATCAAAAACCCAACTTACATGGAGGTTTGCAATGGCGATACCGGCTATGCAGAAGTGATCCACTTAGAATACGACGCGGATGAAATATCATTTGATGAGCTTTTACTGGTATTTTTCAGAACACACAACCCAACTACACTAAACCGCCAGGGCAATGATGTGGGCACGCAATACAGGTCGGCCATATTTTATTATACTGATGAGCAACAGCAGCAGGCCGAAGCCATGATCGCACGGCTGACCGATGAGAAAGTGTTTGATAAACCCATTGTAACGGAAATAACCCCCGCCAGCGATTTTTACAAAGCAGAAGATTATCACCAAAATTATTATACCGATAATCCCAACAAATCATACTGCGCTTTTGTAATACAACCCAAGCTGAATAAATTTGCAAAGGAGTTTGCGGATAAAATAAGGCCGGAACTTTTGCAATAATTTATGAAGACATTTTTTCCGCTTTTATTCTTTGCCATTTTATTAATCTCATTTAAAGCCGCCAAAACTTCAAGTGCTTTAACAACGCAAAACTTAAAAGCAATTGATACAAACAGCTTGGTGAATGCCGGCAAGGTTTGGGCTGCCTTATATCAGCAGCGCGCCGCTGAGTATAAAGCCTTGTGTTTCCAGGCTTACAACATCGCCCGGGAACGTATAGACCGGGCCGTAAAAAAACACAGCAAAAAACCTTACGCTGTTATTACCGATATTGATGAAACACTGTTGGACAACAGCCCATACGATGCCCAAAGGGCATTGCATAACCTGGATTATGATAGCAAAACCTGGAAACAGTGGACCGCCAAAGCCATAGCTGATACGGTGCCCGGCGCTCCATCTTTTTTTAAGTATGCTGCATCAAAAGGTGTAAAGATATTTTACATTACTAATCGTGACGAGGACGAACGGACTGCCACATTAACAAACCTGCAATTATATCATTTACCCAATGCGGACGATGCACATTTGTTGCTGAGACAAGGATCGTCCAGCAAGGAAAGCCGCCGCTTGCAGGTTTTATTGAAGTATAATATTATTTTGCTTTGCGGCGATAACCTGCCCGATTTTGATGCCTTATACGATAATAAACCATCCGAAGAAAGCAGGAGAGCCGTTACAGAAAAACTAAGGAAAGAGTTTGGTAAAAGATATATTGTTATACCAAACCCATCCTACGGTGATTTTGAAGGTGCTTTATTTAAATTCAATTATAAGCTAACACCTGCTCAAAAAGATTCGGTCATCAGGTCGCTGATAAAAACAAGCCCCTTCTGATCTTCCCCTCTTAAAGAAAATTTTTGAATCTATTTTCTTTTTCAAGTCCCCTCCTTTGGAGAGGACTTAGATATGGCCTGGCGACGCCTTGTATTAAGTTTTTGTTAAGTCCTGCTTTCACTCAAAAGCAATGCTTATTTTTGAATTGTTTATTGTCAATTACCCATGAAACAAAAACTTTTTCTCGGCACAATTATCCTCCTTGTAATTGCATTGCAGGGTCAGGCGCAACTTCCTGGTAAAATAGAACAAACCAGGCAAGTGCTTTTACCTAATGGCTGGAAACTGAGTCCGGCTGGAACCGCGTTGCCTTTGGGCGATCTGCCGTTGAATATTCAACTATCCGCAACAGGCAGGTTGCTGGCAGTTACTAATAACGGACAAAGCACACAATCGATCCAATTGATCGACCCAAAAAATGAGAAACTGCTGGATGAAAGAATAATAGCCAAATCATGGTACGGCCTGGTCTTTAGTCATGATGAAAAAATATTATATGTATCCGGCGGAAACGATAACCGGATACTGGCTTTTCATATTGAAGGAAATAAAATAGGTAAAGCTGACACCATAAAATTAGCTGATTCTGTATGGCCCAAAAACAAGGTGTGCCCAACTGGTATTGCCGTAAATAAAAGTAATACCCGCTTGTATACCGTTACCAAAGAGGATAGCTCCTTGTATGTTATCGATCTTAAAAGTCATCAAATACTAAAACAGTTTAAACTACCTGCCGAAGCATATAGCTGTATCCTATCGCCTGATGAAAGGAGTCTTTATATTTCCATTTGGGGAGGAGAAAAGATCTCGGTTTATAATACCGTTTCGCAAAGTTTTAGCAAAAGCATAAAAACCGGCAGCCATCCTAATGAATTGTTGCTGAATAAAAAAGGCACTTACCTTTTTGTGGCTAATGCCAATGATAATTCCGTTTCCGTTATCAACACTGCAGCAGATAAAATAGTTGAGACCATATCAACAGCCCTTTACCCTACCCGGCTAACAGGTTCCACCACCAATGGTTTGGCTTTATCGCCCGATGAAAAAACATTGTACATCGCCAATGCAGATAATAATTGCCTGGCTGTATTTGATGTAACTAAACCCGGCAGCAGCCGCAGTATGGGCTTTATCCCTGTAGGCTGGTATCCTACTAATGTAAAAACCATCGGTAGCAAAATACTGGTGAGTAATGGCAAAGGCTTTACCTCCATAGCTAACCCACTTGGCCCACAGCCCATAAAAAAAGCGGATAACAGCGGCTATAAAAAAGGGGCAATCAATAGTAAAGAGCAATATATTGGCGGCTTGTTTAAAGGGACTCTTTCATTTATAAAAGCCCCAAAGGCAGATCAGCTTAAAATTTATACTAAACAGGTTTATGCCAATACACCTTTCAATACTAAGAAAACAGTAATGGCTGATGGCAAAGCGGGTAATCCTATTCCGCGGAAGCGAGGAGAGAAATCGCCTATCAAATATGTATTCTATATCATAAAAGAAAACCGCACTTACGACCAGGTTTTGGGCGACATGCCGCAGGGTAATGGCGATACCTCGCTTTGTATTTTTGGGCAACACATAACACCCAATTTGCATGCTATAGCTAACGAGTTTGTTTTGCTGGATAACTTTTATGTAGATGCCGAAGTGAGCGCCGACGGGCATAACTGGAGTACTGCCGCTTACGCTACTGATTTTGTTGAAAAAACATGGCCAACCAGTTATGGTGGTCGTGGGGGCAACTATGATTTTGAAGGAACACGCCCTGCTGCCTATCCACGCGACGGATTTATATGGGATTATTGTAAACGGGCCGGTGTGAGTTACCGTACCTATGGCGAATTTGTGGAAGACGGGCCAACTGGCAAGGCGAGTTTAAAATCGCTGCAGGGGCATTACTGTAAGCACTCGCCCGGGTTTGACCTTGACGTTAAAGACGTAAAACGCGAAGAAGTTTGGGCGCATGATTTTGATTCATTACTTGCTATAAACAAAGTTCCGCAATTTAATAGTATCCGCATCTCAAATGACCATACCAGCGGCCAGCATAAGGGGGCCATTTCGCCCACCGCGGCTGTTGGGGATAACGACCTGGCAGTTGGGGAGTTTATAGACCATCTCTCAAAAAGCCCTATCTGGAAAGAGTCCGTAGTAATTATTTTAGAGGATGATGCGCAAAACGGCCCCGATCACATTGATGCACACCGCTCCCCGGTCTACTTAGCCGGGCCTTATGTAAAACGCAATGCGGTTATCCATAATATGTATTCAACCTCTGGTGTGCTGCGAACCATTGAGCTAATATTGGGACTGCCCCCTATGAGTCAATATGATGCCGCGGCCATGCCTATGTACGAATGCTTTGCCAATAAGCCCGATCTTACACCATATGTTACCAAACCTGCCCAGGTAAACCTGGAACAACGAAACATAGCCGATAATGAAAGCAGCAAGCGCTCACAATTCTTTAACCTCGCTAAAGAGGATAAAGTACCCGATCTGGATCTGAATGAAGTGATATGGAAATATGTAAAAGGTGAAAATTCGGTGATGCCTGCGCCCAAACGCAGCGCTTTTGTGATACTGGAGAAGAAAAAGAAGGATGATGATGATTAATTGTCTGAGCCAAAATTTACCAGATTAAAGAATTAACGGGATTTTTTAATTTCTAACCCTGGCAGAGCTAAAATTTCCTATAAGGCTTTTGCTCCTAAGGAAGCATTTTTTTTTATTGCTGTGGCTTAATAAGAATCCTGTATTCCAAAAGGGTTGGATGGGGGGCAAACAAGCTTTAAATTTATTGGTTAGAATAGGAAACTGGTTTTGGAAAAAATGACGTAATTTGTATGTCTGCAAAAATTACCTGTTCTGATAAATAACCAATGCCTATGACTACTATTGAAAACGACTTTCTAAAAGTATCCATCCACAATAAAGGGGGCGAAATGATCTCGCTCCAAAATAAAGTTTCAGGAGTTGAGCATATTTGGCAGGGTAACCCTAACATCTGGCCCTGGCACGCACCAAATCTGTTTCCTGTTGTTGGCGGGTTGATCAATAACGAGCTATTGGCCAGGGGCAAAACCTTTAAAATGGAACGTCACGGGTTCAACAGGCAGTCGGAGTTGCTGCTGATTGAATCTGATGAGATATCGGCCAGGTTCTCGTTACCGTATTCAGACCATACCCTCGAAGTATATCCTTACAAGTTCGATTTTCAAATACATTATGACTTAATTGAAAATGCCCTGCGGGTTACCTATAAAGTGATCAACCATGAACACGATACCATCTACTTTTCGATAGGTGGCCACCCTGCATTTAATGTACCTTTTAACATAGGCGAAAGCTACGAGGATTATTATTTGGAATTTGAAGTGGAGGAAAAACTGGAGAAACACCTGCTGTCGGCCGAAGGCTATTTTACAGGCGAAACGCAGCCGGTAAAGCTTGATGGTAAAAAGTTGCCCCTCACCCGCGATATGTTTGTGCAGGATGCCTGGGTGTTTAAAAAACTGCGCTCACGCGAAGTAACAATAAAGAGTAATAAACACGAACAGACACTTTCCGTTGAGTTCCCGCACTTTAACTACCTGGGAATATGGGCCAAACCGGGTGCAGATTTCCTTTGCATTGAGCCCTGGCTGGGATGTGCCGATACCGAGGGCAAGCATGTAGACATTAGTAAAAAAGAGGCAATACAACATCTTAAATACGGGCACGTATTTGAAGCAGCGTTTTTTATAAGTATTTAAAACGATGACACATGATGCAACTTCTCGCTTTAGCAACCGGGTAGCACATTACGTAAAATACCGGCCGGGCTATCCTTCGCAGGTTCTTGACTACCTGGAGAAGCAATGCCATTTAACGCCTGATTCAGTAATTGCTGATATCGGCTCAGGCACAGGTATCTTTACCAAATTGCTACTTGATCGCGACTACAAGGTTTATGCGGTTGAGCCTAATGAGGCTATGCGTCATGAAGCTGAAAAGCAGTTGAAACATTATCCCAATTTTCACTCAGTAAACGGCATGGCAAATACCACTGCATTGCCCGCGAAAAGTGTTGATCTTATCGTATGTGCCCAGGCCTTCCATTGGTTTAACACCCCCGAAACCAAAGCCGAATTTAAAAGGATACTTGCACCATACGGACACGCAGCGCTGATATGGAACAATCGTTGCACAGATGCGGATGATTTTGCCATAGTTTACGAACTGCTTTTGCAACAGCAAAGCAATGATTATGAGCGCGTAAACCACCAGAACCTGGGCGAAACCGATTTCGCCAATTTTTACCGCGATGGTAAATACAGGTTGGTTAAGTTTTCAAACCTACAGGTATTTAACTGCGAGCAATTAATCGGGCGGGCTTTCTCTTCTTCCTATCTTCCAGCTCCCGGCACAGAGGCAGGTCAGGCATTAAGCATACAACTTAAACATCTTTTTGACCAATACCAAACTAACGGCACTGTAATGTTTCAATATGATACAGAAGTTTATTTGGGCAAAGTGTAGTCATTGTTTGACCTATTTGGTAATTTAGATTTATTAAACCAAAAATATGGGCGCACTTCCCGACTGGCTCCAATGGTTAGTTTCGATATCAACAGTACTTTCATCAGTTGGTGTGATCGTTGCTTTTGTACAATTGAGAATTTCAAGTAACCAGTTTAAAGAACAATTACGACAAACAGAACAACAATTCAGGTTACTAAACCAGGGGTATATAAACTTAACCTTCAATCAGGGTTTGTTTGTTATTGATCCAGATGGAAGTTTGCGCCAGGTTGATCCTGATAAAATTACGGTCTTTTTTGCGACAGCTCTGATGGCTGTACTGGAGAATCCCGGCAATATGCCCATTAAGTTTGATGTGATGCATTGTATAGTGTATTCCCATGGGACTGAGATATATCGAGCTTCTGAAACCGAACTCTCCGAAACCGTAAATACTATTTATCCAAAGGCAACACAATCTTTCAACTTTGGGACATTTTACTTAGGTGAGGCTGGCGTAAATCTGCAGCAATTGCTCGATTTGGACATCAGCTATGATTTATTGATCAATTATCATGATTTCAATGACGAACAGCACATCAAAAAAATCAACCGAAAAATGGCCTTGTCCGGCGGACAGATCATGATTAGGAAGAACAGGGATATCATTTAATATCCTTGTCGTTATAATTTCTGTCAGAATAACCCCAATTGCCCTTTATCGTCTATATCAATATCATCAGGGTTGGTGATCTCTAAGTCAATTTTTTTATGAGGAAGTTCATCTGATTTTGGTGATGGTTCCAATGATTTTTCTATTGGCAATTCCACCGGTTCTATTAGGGACGATTCCACCAGTTGAGAAGAGGATTCCGCCGGCTCATTATTTAATTCTACAGATGGTTCGGACTGTTCTTCAGATTCAGGCAGTTCTTCTACTACTGCAACTTCGGGTTCTGGTTCTTCTGCAACCGGGTTGATCTCAGCTAACAATTCTATTGATTTTACCGGATGTTGCGAAATACGGTTGCCCATGGCTTTCATGCCTTTTACATCGATCAGTGTAGAAAGATCGAGTTCTGCAATTTCGGGTATTTCCCCTTTACCTTTCAATAGCTCAACTTTTATTACCAGCTGCGCCGCGCCAGATATGATGACTAATTTCGAGCCGCTTTCTTCGGTGATAATGCTGGTTTGCTTCCCTAAAGTTGTATGCTCGAAAACAAAACGTTTCATCATAAAGTTTTTCGATTTACCGTCATAATGCACCACCGAGTATACCTTTTCGGCGTTGTACTTTTCTATAAGGATCATCTTATCGTCAAAGTGGTTATTAAGGTCGAAACTGGTAAGTTCGTAGGTGCCATTGGCAAGCACGGTCAATATACGGTCGTCGCCATCAAACTCGCCCAGGTATTGCCCGCGGCCATCAGCGTTAAGCCGCTTTAGAATATTATCATACCATATTTTACGGCCCGCCAGCGTAGATACACCCTTACTTTTAAGCACTATCTTTTTAACCGGGTATTTGGTAATGATATTACCCATTGAGTTTCGTCCCTTGATGGCCAGATCGGCAAAGTTCTCGTCAAACTGTAGCTTTTTAAGCTTGCTGTGGGGCTTTAACTGCACATTCACCACTTCGGCCTCGCCGTTTGGATTGGCTGAAAAATACAATACCCGCGAGCCCTTTGAACCTTTAGTAAGGTCATATTCCTTATCACGGGTAACCCCAACAACAGAGAAACGCTTGATATAACTTACGCCGCTTTGCCCATCCTTATAGATCAGGTTATAAACGGTACGTTCGTCATTCTTTTTAAACACGGCAACGTGGATGATATCTTTACCCACAAACACCTTGTCCTGGACTTTGGTAATGATACATTTACCATCAACACGGAAAACAATGATCTCGTCGATATCTGAGCAATCGCCCACAAATTCATCCTTCTTTAAACCACTGCCTATAAACCCATCCTCGCGGTTTACATATAGCTTCACATTTGCTAATGCTACCTGGGCAGCTTCAACCTTGTCAAAAGTGCGCAGCTCAGTTTTGCGTTCGCGGCCTTTGCCATATTTATCCTTCAGTTTCTGAAACCAGGCGATGGCATAGTCATTCAGGTGCCTTAAGTGGTGCTTTACTTCTTTAATCTCGTTCTCCAAAGCCTTTATCTGCTCATCCACTTTTTTCAGGTCGAAGCGGGTGATGCTGCTCATCGGTTTATCGATCAGCTTTTTATAATCCTCCTCCACTATTGCCCTGTAAAACTGTGGAAAAAAGGGTGTAAACAAACGATTCAGTACCTCAACCACAGCTTCAAAATTCCCCGAGCTTTCGTAATCAGGGTTCTTATACATACCCTCGCTGATGAATATCTTCAATAATGAACTGAAGAAGATTTTCTCCATCAGCTCTTTCAGCCTGATCTCCAGCTCCTGTTTAAGCAGATTCTTGGTGTAATGCGTACTCTCGGTGAGCATGTCGTTCACACTCATAAACCGGGGTTTATCACTCTGTATCACACAGGTATTTGGCGATATAGAAACCTCGCAATCCGTAAAGGCATATAACGCATCGATAGTAACATCAGGCGATATGCCAGGTGCCAGGTGAATAATGATCTCTACACTAGCAGCTGTATTATCCTCGATCTTTTTGATCTTGATCTTACCTTTATCATTGGCCGATATCACGCTATCTATCAGGCTGCCCGTTGTGGTGCCAAATGGTATTTCAGTAATGGCCAAAGTCTTTTTATCGCGCTCCATGATCTTGGCGCGCACACGCACCCTACCACCACGCTGACCATCATTATAGGCAGCGCAATCGGCCATGCCACCGGTAGGGAAATCCGGCAATAAATTTGGGGTAACATTATTCAGCACCGCTATGGATGCATCTATTAATTCAATAAAGTTATGTGGTAATATCTTAGTAGCTAAACCCACGGCAATACCTTCGGCACCCTGGGCAAGCAACAGGGGAAACTTTACCGGCAGCGTGATGGGTTCGCGGTTACGACCATCGTAACTGGACTGCCATTCCGTAGTATCAGGATTAAAAACAACCTCGATGGCAAATTTAGATAAACGTGCCTCAATATAACGTGGGGCCGCAGCCGAGTCGCCTGTTATTGGGTCGCCCCAGTTTCCCTGGCAATCTATCAGCAGGTTCTTTTGGCCTATCTGCACCATGGCGTCACCTATAGAGGCATCACCGTGCGGGTGGTACTTCATGGTGTTACCAATCACGTTGGCCGCTTTGTTAAAACGCCCATCATCCATTTCTTTTAAAGAATGCAGGATACGCCGCTGTACAGGCTTTAAACCATCGTGCAAATGTGGAACGGCACGGTCGAGAATTACGTAAGATGCATAATCCAGAAACCAGTTTTCATACAGCCCTCCGAGGGAGGTTACATTATGTAATTTTTGTTCTTCTTTATTTACAGGAGTATCGTTATTGCTTAAATCTTCACTCATTCTAAACTAAAAAATATGGATGGGTAAATATAATTATAAAGTGCAGATGTGCGGATTTTAGATATGCAGATTTAACTAACATTTGAACACTGATTGTAACTAGCAACTATATATTTCATAGAAGCCCTTGTTAAAACTAACACGACTTAGTTGTTTTATGACCCCTCTTTGTTCACGTTTTTTGCGTGAACACCGTGAACAAACATGAACCGCTGGTAATCAATCCATTACACAAAACACTTCCCGCTACTGACAAAATACTGTCACCACTTTGCTCCCTCCTGCCCATTATCTTTAGAAATATAATCCCATAG
>JAQBOK010000180.1 GCA_028288085.1 Mucilaginibacter sp. | reverse complement strand
TAAAAGGAACCCCGGTTTTAGGTATCGATGTGTGGGAACATGCTTATTATTTAAAATATCAAAACCGCCGTCCAGAATACCTGGCAGCTATCTGGAACGTGATCAATTGGAACCACGTTGCCGAATTGTATACAAAAGCTATTTCTTAAGCATAGCAAAACGATAACCAAACGGCAGGATGTACATCATTCTGCCGTTTTTTTGTTTCCGCTGGCCGTTTTTTCAAGCTTTTTCCTTTAGAAAGGATTTAGGCAAGACCGCTAATATTTCTTATACACATTATACAACACATTCAAATCCAGCTGCGTCAATTGCGCGCTGATATCTGTTTGTATAAAGTGGCGCTTAAAGGCCACAATGGTCGCATTGATATTTGATACATCATACCCTATCAGGCGCAGGGCGGTAGTATAGTCAAAGTTGTCAGGCGCCAGTTCAAGCAAGTCATCGCTCCAGTAGCCAAAGCCATGCTGTGCCAGTATCTTCCAGGGGAAAAACGGTCCGGGGTCTGGTTTGCGGAGCGGCGCAATATCCTGGTGACCAATAAAATTACTTGTCGGAATATTATAATTCTATTTCAGTTGAGTTAGCAGTGCCAACAGGCTTTTTACCTGCGCATCGGTAAAAGGTTCATTGCCATTATTATCAATCTCGATACCTATCGAACAACTGTTCATATCGCTGATGCTGCCCCATTTACTGATGCCCGCATGCCAAGCCCGCAGGTAATCATTCAACATGTGGTATACCTTGCCATCCTTACCCACCACGTAATGCGCGCTCACCTGTGTTTTTACTACGGTAAAAGTTTGCAGCGTTTGTTTGGCCGAATCTTGCGCAGTAAAATGGATGATCACATAATTAGGTTTACGCATATTAAAGTTCACCGTACCCACAAACTCCGAAGCCACGGCAGCACCGGTACTGTCTGTTAACGTAGCCGGTTGCTCCATCTCAATTACTTTGGTAATACTGTCTGCATGGTTCTTGTAAACCTTATTGGTGAGAGCATACGGCCCCCTGGGCGAGCAGGAAGCTATAAAAGCAGATAGCAGTAGCGGCAGGTAATAGCGGTAATTTTTCATGGGTGTTATTTATGCTAATGTAAGTAAATAGCATAATTAATGCCGAAACCGATACAAGCTTGTTCACGTTTTTTGCGTGAACGCCGTGAACAAACATGAACATCTGATTATCAGCAGTTTAGATTTGTGCCGTACTGGCGAATTAGTATGGATACCTCATTTTTGCCCCTTTTACTGCTTTTTTTGTCGTCACTTTTCAAACGCAGTTGCAATTTTTTGCATCTTCTGCAGGGCAGTGTTTCAGGCTTTACACTCCTTAGCTGCCGCGATCATTTTACTGGCGTCGGCAAAATGAGCTGAAACGCTTGAACAGCCTGTTACTGCCGGTTTTACCTCAAATTCGCGGTATTGCCGCTTAGTATAACTGTCAAGGGCAGCACCAAAAAAATGCCATCATACACTGCCGCGGTTACCCAGGCATAATGCCATGCGGTGCGCCTTTTCCGGGTTTTATTATAGGCCGCCTGGCGGTAAGCCGTTACATACACCGAATCTTTTAACAAAGCAGTATCCCTCATATTGGCTTTTACAGGTTTAAAAAAGTCTGAATGGCTGTTTTTTCGGTCCTTCCTGAAACGCTTCATATCTTGTTTATCCAGCCTGAAACTCCGGGCATCGGCAAAAGCAGCCTTAGTCACCGAATCAGCGCCCAAAGTTTGCGCCTCGCCCTTTAAGGCCGAAAAGCTAACCAATAACACACCAATAATCAATACTTTGAGCATGATGTAAGCCTTTACGGGTGATGGATTAGGAATGATACACTTACTGACTACAATAAGGTTAAAGTATTTACAAGCCCTTTTAAATCGAAAATAGAATTTGGGCTTTCATCAGTAAATTCAACACTCTCAAACTCATGCCAGGTGGGATCAATTTTAAAATCGAAAGTGTCTAAAAATAGTTCAGGCAGTTTCCATTCATCAGCATAAAACCAAATTTTATCTATTAGTTTTGATTGAATAAGGGATTGTAATTCTTCTACGCTGATAGCAGGATCACTCTTAAAAATAACAAAACCATGATTTTTATAATTGGCTCCATCACGGTATCGATAATTGAATTTGATATTTGGCATTCGCCAAGTTAAGACGAAAGGGTTTTGTTGTCAATCGGATATAAGTGAACTTTATAATCTATTAACTGTCAGTGTCGCTTGTCAAATCAGTATTGTCTTTAAAGCTTTAAGTCGATGAATAAGCCAACTGGGTTGAACTAAAAGAGCGGCTAGATTTAGATATTAAGGGTTTGTTGGATAGAGAGACATTAGTAACAAATTATGGCTTTTTAAATATATTTTTTCTGTGGTAATCCAAATACTTTTCTCGACCTTTTGGCTGGATATTATATTTTTTAATTTTCGACAGGTTTAATTTTTTAATATTCAGAGGTGAAATATAAGGCGATATTAGTAAAGTTCCATCATCTTCAAAAGAGATGAACCCCTGATCAAACATTTTATCATAAGTAGGAGTAAGAATAAGCCCATTGTAAGGATCTATTTTTTCTTTGTCATTAGATTGAACCCAGGGCTTAATATGGCTTGCCATCAATAATCTTTCATCTGAAACATCGGTAATAGGACAAGAAAACATCTGTTCCAATAACTTCTCTCTGAATTTTCCTTGGCCGATTCTTGCACTTATTATTACTTCTTTTTTTGTGGTACTAATTGATTTAGAATCTTCTATAGCTTTTTCTTGTTCTCTTATTTTAGATGGATGATTGTTAATATTATAATTATAATCTAAAAATAATCTGAAATAAAAATAAATCTGGCCTTGTTCAGATTTTAATTTCAAAATCGAGATAAAAGAAATTCTCGGTAATGCAATAATCCTAAACAATTCCCATACCCTAGTATTTGACCTAATATAATATCTTGCTTTATCTGCTGCTCCATTAGCTGGTTCAATGGTAAAGGGAATTAAGCTAGTATTTATTGATATAACTTCATCAAGGTTTTCTTTCCATAGAGGTTTTAGATCTTTATAATATTGTTGCTCTTGTTTTTCATATTCATATTTGGCGTCTTTTAAATAATCTATAAAGTCTTCCTTAAGAAAGAAAGATTCATTGGTATTGAAATTTTCAAAAAAAGATTTATAATCACTATCAATCGACTGGGGCCCGATATATAATCTAGCTTCTCCATGACCGGGCTTAGATCCTGATTTTGATGGATTTAACTTGTTGACCTTTACAAAAGAATCGACCAATGCAACGCTTCCTATCTCGCCTATAAGTTGATAAGAGTTTCCAGATAAGGTTATTTTATCCATATTTAATTTTATTCTCCAAATTTGCTAATATCCATTTGTTTTAAGATAGCAATAAGCACATCAACAATAATACTATTGCCTGCCTGCCTATACATTTGGGTATCGCTCACATTTATTTTAAAGTCATCACGAAAGCCCATTAGTCTTAAACATTCACGCGGAGTTAGTTTCCTTATACGGCCTTTATGAGTAACATAAT
>JAQBOK010000078.1 GCA_028288085.1 Mucilaginibacter sp. | reverse complement strand
AACAGCGCCAATCTGGCTGTCTTTTGGGCGGGAACGAAAGTAACGTTCAGACTCTTCCTTGCTTATTTTTTCAATTGTTCCTTCAATTCGAACTTGTCTTTCCAATGAGCCCCAAAAGAATAATAGTGCCCCTAAAGGGTTTTTGGCTATTTCCCTGCCTTTACGACTAAGGTAATTGGTGTAAAAAACAAAGCCATTATTGTCAAATCCTTTTAGTAATACTATCCTTGCCGCAGGGCGGCCATCATGAGTGGCTGTGGCAAGCGTCATTGCGTTGGCTTCTTGTAATTCGCCTTTTAAAGCTTCATTAAACCATGTATCAAATTGCTTTATTGGGTTAGCGTTTGTTTCATTTTCAGATAATGATGCCGCGCTATATTCACTTCGTATATTTTGTATGTCCTGGTTCATCTATGCAAACTTACAAATTAATCACACCTTAAATTATAAAGGTATTTCATATTTTAATAAATGAACTTATTTTTACATATTCTGTTATATTATTTATTGATTATTGAATTATAGAAATATGCTTAGCCTTATCCCGCCTAAAGAAGGGCGACTCTTGATATCAGAACCTTTTATGATGGACCCGAACTTTAAACGGGCGGTTATTTTATTGACTGAATATAGTGACGCCGGAGCAATGGGTTTTGTATTAAACCATCATAGCGAATACCTTTTGGGTGATTTGCTGCCAGATGTGCCCTATTCTGAGATGTCTGTTTACATAGGGGGGCCAGTTGGAAACAATACGCTTCATTTTATACACTGCTGCCCGGAAAAGATTGATGGCGGCATTGAAATAGCTGACGGTATTTTTTGGGGTGGTGATTTTGAAACAGTAAAAAACATGATAACCAACTACCAGTTAACCGAAAGGGATATCAAATTTTTTGCCGGATATTCGGGTTGGACACCAGGACAGCTTGATGTTGAAATGGGAGAAGATACATGGATAGTGGCCAATAAATTTAAGCCCGAAATACTTTTTACCCGGGATGAGCAAAACTTGTGGCGCGAAGTAGTGATTAGCCTGGGGCAGCGATATGCCCACATTGCCAATTTTCCTGAGAACCCTGATATGAATTAATCGCTCTTTTTTAAAGAAGCAGTTAAATGATTTTGAAAGTGAGTGCTTTGCTGCGTACTCATATTTAGCTTATAGTTCAATTCGCTTTTTGTAATAGAAAATATCCTCTGAGAAGTTATGGTTTTATTATCGTTCATGATCTGAACACAATTGAAGGTAAACGTGTCTTCAATATGGCTTGACAGATGATAAGTTTCCACCCGCCCGCCAGACTGGGCACTTATTAATAGCACTTTTTCATCTTTATAGATAATAAAGCCGGTATCCCAAAAAACAGTCTTTGAATTATTCCCCGTATCGTTTTTGTACCATGACTTTTGTACATAATGTATTGCCTGCTTATCGGTATCCTGATTGAATATTAATTCTTCGGTATAACCAGTGTCCTCAATAGTTGGATATTTAGCATACCCTTCGCCGCGCCATGTGCCTGTTAGTAATTTTTTTAACGATTCAAAAACTTTTTCCATAATCAAACAATGGTTATACTATAATTCTGCCTTAAAATTTTTCCCCAATGCTTTTCCCAGGCCATAGTAATGCCTAAAGTTGTAGATCAATGGTGACCAGCAATCGGGGTTAATGTGATCTGTACCCATTGCGAGGTTTTCATGAACTCTTACATTCACTACTTTAACTGTAACTGCAGCCAATTTAGGTTTACCATCCTGGCCAAAATCTAATATGGAATATTGTTCTAAAACCGCTTCGAGCTGTATCGGGCAATCTGCTATGGCGGGAGGCCTTACGGCCTGAGCTGGCATAGCAGAGAACCCGCCAGCAGTAAATTTATCTGCCTCATACCTGTATAGTGTTTTTTTATCTTCGGGAACAGGGTTTGCGCCTGTGAGGTTTGCTATGTTTTCTATATTCTGATGAAGATTAACAGAGGGGATATTAACCACGCATTCTTTTTGGGCGATAAGGTTACTGAACGTTTTACTAGCGCATCCCAGGCCTAATACGAGGTTATATCCCAGCGCCCAAACGGAAGACATGGGGCCAATATTGGGGTGGCCATTTTCGTCAATTGTTGTAATTAGAGCTACAGGGGTACCAAAATACAATATTTTGGGCCTGATGGTTTTAAAAGTTATATTATCGGTTATATTCAGCATCAGTATAAAAATCAAGGTTAATAATTTGCTTTAAAGCATTTTTACCAGCGTCTGTAATTATCACCACTCTTTTTTCTTCGTTCCTGGCAATCCATTTTTGTTCCATCATGGCATAGCATACCGCAGCTCCCAGGGTGCCTGCCAAATGGGGCATTTTCTCTGTCCAGTCAAGGCAGGCGTAGGCATATTTACGCTTGTTATCTGCAATTTTAGAGAGATCGACACCTAAAGCTTTAAATGTTTTATCTGCATTAATACCTAAGGTGATCTCTTTGGAGAAATATGCAGGAGTGATTATAGGATGGGCATAGATGATTGCGTTTTGATAGACCAGTGAGTTAAAAACAGACACACCGAGTTTACCCGCAAGGTGGTCATAACAGGTGCGGGCCAAAGCAATTTTCTTTACAGGCGTTTTGGGATTTTGAGAGGTTTTTTGAATGTTCTGCAATAACTCTATCAATTGTGCGGCATCCGGGCTGGCAATTTCGTAGCTGTTTCTGCGGCCATTACTAATTTTACGGATCAAATTTGCTTTATACAATATCCCCAGGTGGTTTGATAAGTTGCTTTGCGAAATATCCAGGTGCTGTTGAAGTTCGGCATAGGTAGCCTGTCCGCGGATGAGATAGATCATTACCGATAAGCGGACAGGGTCAGCTATCGCGGATGTGATGGTATATATATTCAGATCATTCATGCCATACAAAGGTATCAACTTTGCATATGGTCAATATCATTAAATACTGATGAATGGATGTTGGTGATGAGTTGTAAAAGTTGTAGTGGTTGGAATTTTAAAGAAAGAATAAGTTTTGTTCAAACTAACTAATTGCCGCTTTCCATTTCTTTCGCAGATTCTTCAACCTTAAGTTTTAGATTTTCTTTATAGGCGATCAAATCTTTAACAATAGTTTCATCACCTGTAGACAGGATTTGTGCTGCAAGGATACCTGCATTTTTAGCTGCATTAAGGGCCACAGTTGCAACGGGAATGCCGTTTGGCATCTGCAATATAGATAATATGGAATCCCAGCCATCAATAGAGTTGCTTGATTTTACCGGGACACCGATAACAGGCAAGTGTGTTAATGATGCCACCATGCCAGGCAAATGTGCTGCGCCGCCTGCGCCTGCTATGATCACTTTAAGGCCACGGTCAGCGGCTGATTTGGCATAGCTAAACATACGCTCGGGTGTGCGATGGGCCGATACTACCGTTATTTCATAGGCTACGCCTAATTCCTTTAATACATCAGCTGCATCCTGCATTATATTCAGGTCAGACTTGCTGCCCATTATTATGCCTATTTTTGGCGGGTTACTGTTCATAGTTGAGTGCAATATTAATATTTAAGCGTAATAGCTTAGTTCCTCGCAATGACAAAGCGGTTAAGCAATGATTAACTTACCACTTTCAACGTCTTCTGCACATATTTTGCCTTTTCAATAGCTTTTTCCCTATCCGAATCAACAATGGTTACATGTCCCATCTTTCTGAAGGGTTTAGTTAATGCTTTGCCATATAAATGTATGTATACGCCTGCACATTCCAATACTTTTTCAATTCCCTGGTATACGGCGGGGCCTTCATATCCGGCTTCGCCTAATACGTTGATCATAATGGCATGGTTAAGGCATGCGGTATCGCCCAAAGGCTGGTTGAATATAGCGCGTAAATGCTGTTCGAATTGCGAAACCACATTACCCTCGATAGACTGATGTCCGCTATTGTGCGGACGGGGAGCCAGTTCATTAACCAATATTTTACCGTTCTTATCCAAAAACATCTCCACCGCCAGTAAGCCAACAATATTAAGGCTGGCGGCTATCTGTTTGGCTATCCGCTCGGCTTCCTGGTGCACTTCGAAAGGCAGGGTAGACGGGGCTATCAGGAACTCAACCAGGTTAACTTCAGGGTTAAATTCCATCTCCACCATTGGGAAGGCCTTTATCTCGCCATTTTCATTGCGGGCCACTATTACGGCTATTTCTTTTTCAAAATCAACCCAACGTTCAATTAGGCTGGGTTCGGTAAATGCATTCGCTAAATAAGATTCATCAACTACCTTATAAACACCGCGGCCATCATAGCCATCCCGGCGCAGTTTCTGGATATAGGGAAAAGAAATATGACTTTCTTTGAGTTGCTTTGCCGAAGAAATAACCTGGAATTCGGCCGTCGGGATATCATTTTCTTTAAAAAACTGTTTCTGCAGCGCCTTATCCTGGATCAGCCGGATAATACGTGCTTGCGGATAAACCTGCACACCTTCTTTCTCTAAAGCTTCCAGGGCATCCACATTTACTTTCTCGATCTCGATGGTAAGCAGGTCAACCTTTTTTCCGAAATTATAAACGGTTTCGTAATCGCCAAGGGAGCCCACAACAAATTCATCACATAATTTGCGACAGGGTGCTTCGCGGTCAGGGTCGAGCACCTTAACCGTTACATTGTAATTTATAGCCTGTTGTATAAGCATACGGCCCAGTTGTCCGCCGCCTAAAATTCCAAGTTTGAGGTCTCCGTAAAAAGCTTTCATTATAATGATGCAAGTTTAGCCTAAATCTTTCAAAAAGCCTATATCATTTTGGTTACCAGGTTAAAAAATTGCCCTTTAAGCTGTATATTTGCGCCAAAATTTACCTTTAGGTGCAATACAATGAAGACAAAAATAGCCGTAGCGAATGGGGATGGAATAGGCCCGGAAATAATGGAAGCCGTTCTGCGGATTTTTGCAGCCAATAACGTGCCGCTTGAATACGAACTTGTAGAGATGGGAAAGTCCTATTTTGATGCGGGGCATTCGACCGGTATGACGGCTGCTGCCAAGGCAACCATTGAAGATCTGGGTATACTGTTTAAAGGGCCGATGGAAACGCCAAAAGGTAAAGGCGTTAAAAGCATCAATGTAACCGCACGAAAAGTTTGGAATACATATGCAAACCAGCGTGATTTTAGAACATTGAATGGCGTGGAAACTGTGTTTTCAAAAGCCGGCATTCCCATTAACCTAACCATCATACGCGAAAATATTGAAGATACATACGGTGGCATTGAACACTTGCTAACTTATGATGTGGCTGTAGGCCGCCGTATTATAACCCGTCCGGGATCAGCACAGGTGATCCGTTATGCATTTGAGATGGCACGGCGTAAAGGCTATACTAAATTAGCATGCGGCCACAAAGCCAATATCATGAAGCTAACCGATGGCCTTTTTTTAGAGACTTTTCAGGATATAGCTAAAGAATACCCGGATATTGAAAGCTCTGATATTATAGTTGACGACCTTTGCATGAAGTTAGTTACCCACCCGGAAAAATTTGAAGCAATTGTATTGACCAACCTGCAGGGCGATATTGTATCTGACCTTTGCGCTGGCCTGGTTGGCGGATTAGGATTTGCACCATCAGCCAATATTGGTGATAATATTTCCATTTTTGAGGCGGTACATGGTACTGCACCTGATATTGCCGGCAAAGGCATAGCCAATCCTACAGCGTTATTGCTTTCGGGCATTTTAATGCTGCGTTATATGGGTTTTACAGAAAACGCTGCTACTATTGAAAACGCCCTGCTTTATACGTTGGAACATGGCATTCACACCGGTGATTTCGGCAATAAATCAATTCCTGCTGCCAGTACAGGTGGTTTTGCTGATGCTATAATTGATAATTTGGGCAAGGTACCATCTGATGGAGGCGTAATTGGAAAGGCTAATATGGAAACCAAAGCCAACGCGCATCATCATATCATTACAAAAAATAAACTTACAGTTACCAGGGGCATTAAAGAGGAAATGGTAGGGGTTGATGTTTTTGTGGAAGCCAACGATCTGCAACCTGCTGAATTGGCTGAACTGGCTAAGAAAAGATTGACGGATAACTTTGACCTGGTAATGATCTCGAACAGGGGAACGCAGGTATGGCCTACAGGTTCGATCTTTACTGAACTGGTGAACGAGTACCGTGTGCGTTTTGAAAAGAAACCCGGAACGATTGTTAGTCAAAAGGAACTTTTACTTATTGCTGCCGCATTTTCAGAAGATGCCAAAGTTTGTTCGGTTGAGTTCCTGATGAAATTTGATGGTAAGATAGGCTATACGCTGGCTCAGGGGCAATAATTTTAATTGACCGCGGAAAGTTGGGAGTTTGAATGCTGAATTATAGGATTTGAATAAATTTCAGGCTATCAGGTATTTAAACTCCTGGCTTCCCGTTGTGATTTTCGATGTGCATTTTTAATATAGTACCATTCTGATGCTATTGCTATTGGAATTCCAAGGCAAATAATTAATGCTGTTATCGCTTTTATATCAGCTACCCAATTAATATGCGGAGATATAGATTGCTTTGGTACATTGGTTACCGGCAAAACTGCAAAATTCATGATCACCCAGATCATTAGCCCGTAAATTATTCCAATTATATACTTGTTTTTTGTTAGATATCTAAATTTGGGATAAAGCTCAAGTAAAGCCGCGCTAAATAAAAATGCTATCAAATAATGGAATGATACCCCCCATAGCACCATGTTGTCATCCGTAAAAGCTTCTTTACCAAATAAACCACTGGCTATGTACCTGAATATTTGGCCGGGAGAAACCGGATAGCTGATTATAATTGCTGCAATTGCATCTAAAGTTCCTGTTAATAAACCCAACACAGCAATAACAGGCAGTTTGTTTTTAGCAGGTTTTGGCATTACTTAATAATTTAGGTTTTATAAAGTTATGTAAAAACTATTGGAAATTAAAGACCGTTTTACAAAAATTCGTCCAGGTGTAAAATTATTTTATTGAATATCAGTATTTTGTGAAAATGTATGAGTTTTATAGAACTATGTATTGCATGGTATTATATAATAAATATATCTTTGTTTTAATCTTTATTTATTAAATCAAAAAAAATATGAAATCAACTATCCTTGCTCTCTTCCTGCTGGCAGCCGGCAGTACTGTGAGCTTTGCACAATGCGACAAAAAAGTAAACCTTATTGCCTCAAAAACGGAATACCTGGATACAAATGGCATTGTAGAAAGAACCGAAGCTGAACAAACAGTGATCGATATTAGTAAATCAGATATTACTGTTATAGCCGATAACGGGAATCAAAAGATGACAGGGGCTATAAAATCAAATACATGTGATTGGAAAGTGCCTTATAAAGAAGGCAAAATGACTATTACTACCACATTAAGCAGCGAAAATGGTGATCAAAAGGATTTTACAATCACCATTGAAGGCAAGGATGGTAAAGTTTTCTTGTTTGCTGAAAGTAAACAGATGCCAGACAAAAAGCTCAGGTTAACATTAGATAAGTTCGAAGAGAAAAATTAAAATCGTTCAGCAGCGCCTGCCGGAAATCATAAGTACGGGTATTTACATTTGTTGTAAATGCCTGTACTTTTTTTGCTTTTAGTAAGTATTGCAATTATTGTAACATATAATTTACATTTGTAAAAAGCTTGTTTTGTATTAAAACTTTTTATTTTTCCAAACCATTTACGTTAACTAAAGTTAATTGGTATAGAATTTTTTGAGTGATTCTTCGTTTGAAGAAATTGAATTGTTAAACTGTATTAACCATTAATAAAATAATTGAAAGTATGAAAAAACCAATTTTAATAGTAGCGGCTTTATTAGCTATTAGTTTATTTTTTAACTCAGCATTTGCTCAAACTGCACCTGCTACTCCTGCACCAGCAACACCTGCGGCTACAGCTCCGGCAGCTCAGGGCGGTGGTGATGTTATCGCCTCGTTAACCGCCTCTGATAATTATACAGCCTTGTCTATAGCCATAAGGGCAGCTGGCTTAACTGAAGCATTAGAAGCGGCCGGGCCATTCACCATATTTGCTCCTACTAATGAAGCTATTGGTAAAATACCATCAGCACAGTTAGATGCCCTGATGAAAGACCCAGCCAAACTGGCAACGGTTTTAAAGTTTCATGTGGTAAGTGGTAAATATACCAAGGCCGACCTTATTAAGGCTTTAAGCGCAGGGAAAGGTAAAACAACACTTAAAACCTTAGATGGACAGGACCTTACTTTATCTGTTGCGAATGGAAAGCTTCAGTTAGCTGATGCCCAGGGTAACACTGCTTTGGTTAGTGCTTTTGATTTGCCTGCCAGCAATGGAGTGATACATGGCTTAAACGGCGTTTTAGTTGGAAAATAAATTATTCTTGTAATATGAAGAAGCCCGGTCTTTCAACAGGCCGGGCTTTTTTGTGTTATAAAGGGTGCTTTGGGCATTCTATTTATTGCAAAAACCAATATTTAATTTCTTGATATACCCAATTTGAAATGGTGTTGTTAACATTTTGAAAGTAACAAAATTATTACCCTGCTCATTTGCCTGCCGGGCTGAAAACGACAATTGGAGCGCTGAATAGGAGCGCCGGAAACCCGGTTAATTTGATATCTTCCCCCGTATTTTTGTCTTAAACGCATCTTATGTTGAAAAATAATTTTTTATCTCAAACAAGATCAGATTTTGGCGGTTTAAATAATATAAATCATTTTGCTGATAATGAGGGATATATGACTAAATAGTAATTGAGGTAAGAAAAAATATATACTTACAAGAAATGTTTAAATCTTTATTAAAAAGACTTTTAAAAAGTCTTGATTATTAGTAAATGTTTTTTTTAATTTTAGAGGTCGATGAACAGCTCCTCAAATATTATTGAAATACCCGGATTGATCCAGAACAGGACCAGTAAGAAGATATTGTTTGCTGATGAAGGGCTAACTATCGAGAAACCATTGAGTTTTGATCCAACCCTATTTATTCCCGGTGAAAACATATCGGCATTCAGATTTGGTGTGAAGGACCTGTACGGATATAAATTTGTTTTTGGTCGCCAGTACTTTATTGAAACCAAGGATTTTAAAAACAAGATATTTCGTCTTAAGCTTAACAGTTATTACGGTATCAGGCGTAAAACTTACTATAGAATATGGTCTGAATTGCTACAGTATTTGTGGGATTTTTATTTGGTAAACCAACTTAGCTATTATACCGAATTATATAATATACAGCAGATATTTGAATTAGCAGGCGTAACATTTCATTCAGATGGTATTAGTTGGGATAAAAATAACAAATTGCTATGGAATGAAATTGCAGTTAAGAGTTATCAGACCTATTTTATGATTCACCATATTGATAACCCTAAAAAATACAAATGCTGCGTTTTTTCAATTGACTGGAATGCGGTTGTCCTGCAATCGTTGCTGAAAGATATTGTAAAGGAACACAAGAAGACTACTAAGTCATCATTTTTATAGTGCTTAATAGTCGGCAGTTTGCGCTATCTCAAATTCAGGGCATATAAGTAACCATCGGTACTGCCAAAATAAATAACCCCGCTACTTATTGCAGGAGACGATACTATTGGCCCCAATTTATATAGCTGGTTCATAATCGCTACACTTGTTGCATACGCAGCTGTATCCTTGCTTCTGACCAGGTAAATAAAATCAAGCGTGTCTTTATTAAGCAGGCCTTTGCTGTTTTCAATTCTGCCTTCTGTTGAAAATGTGCCTGATGATTTGCCTGTTGTTAAATTTATAGCAAATAGCTTGCCCGAAAAGTCTCCGAAATATGCTGTGTTCCCGGATACAGCAGCAGATGAATAAAGGTACCCATTTGCTTTAAACCTGAATTTTTCAGTTCCCGTTTTAGCGTCCAGCGCCAGGAACAAATAGGTATCAGACGTAGTGACATACAAAATTCCATCTTTAACAGCCGCCGTTGTTAGTACCCATGATCCGCCTGTGTCAACTTTCCATAACAGTTTACCTGTATTGGCATTCAATGAATAGAAATGACCATCGCGACAGCCAAAATAAACAGAACCATTAACACATGTTGGGGATGATTGGATCCCTTCTAATTGATGGTAAACGGGCTGTTCGGCAGTTTTGAATTTCCATTTTAGTTTGCCACTGGCAGCATCCAGGGCATATAAATAAGTATCCCAGCTTCCGAAACAGACCATCCCATTATACAAAGCCGGACTGGTGTGAATGATGCCATTAGTTTTAAAAGTCCACTTCTTTTTACCGGTATGCGCGTTTAAAGCATAAAGATTGCCGTCGCTACTTCCAAAATATATGGTAAGGTGGTGATCATTGAGATCTAATACCGGGGACGAAAGGTAAAAATCATATTGATCCTCCATATATAAATTGCTGGGTGTCATGCCCCATAATCCTTTATTGCCAACAAGTTTCTCGCCCCCTGTTTTAAATTTCCATATCAGCCTCCCGGTTTTGGCATTTACAGCATAATAATACCCATCAAAACTTCCAAAATAAGCTACATTTTCATATACGGCCGGCGAGGAATCAACGGCTCCGCCAGTTTTGAACTTCCATAGTGATCTCCCTGTTTCTTTATCAATAGCATACAAGTAGTAATCTTCACTGCCAATGTATATCACCCCATTAATGGCTGTGGGGGAGGAATATATCTTGCCATTTGATTTGAATTTCCATTTGAGGTTTCCAAAAGAACTATAGTTGCTTTGAGGATACACTCCGGAATGCGTTGTGGATGCCTGGAACAAGGCATATTTAGTTGCAGGCTTAGATTGAGCATAAGCCCCGGTTACACTATAGAAAATTAAAAAGGATAAATATTTTATCATTGATTTTTTGAATTATTTATTTCATGACAAAGCTTATGAAAACGAAGCATATTAAAATTTCAAACCTTGTTCAAGTTTGGTCAAGTTTGATTTTAACAGTTTTTGAAAAATTTTGTAAGGACCAGAAGGTTTTCAAATTGCCCTTATAACAATCGCTGTTTGAAGCAGTTGTTCAGATTTTTTTCATAAGAGAGATATGACCTGGATGGTATACAAATTTACGGGATTGGATTGAATAAAGTGGTGACAGCGTTTTGTCAGCAAATTTAATCAAAGGGAAAAGTTATTAGCTATTAGGTGTTATATCGGTGTTGCATGTTTAAAATGTAACACTCCGGCTTAATCTAGTTCAGACAGGAAGTATATCGAAATTGGAAATTAGCCTTTTATCATTTGCTCACCCTCAATCTTCTTCTGTAATTCCAATATCGCACCGATCAAAGCTTCGGGGCGGGGGGGGCAGCCCTGTACGTAAATATCCACTGGTATCACCCTATCGACCCCTTTAACTACGTGATAACCGTGCTGCCAGTAGGGGCCACCGCAGTTGGAACAGGAACCCATGGAGATCACATATTTGGGCTCAGGCATTTGTTCGTAAAGGCGCTTGATGCGCTCGGCCATTTTAAAGGTAACTGTACCGGCAATAATAATCACATCAGCCTGGCGGGCGGATGGACGGGGGAATACCCCAAAACGGTCCATATCATAAGTAGAAGCAAAGGAACCCATCATTTCTATAGCGCAGCAAGCAATACCAAAACTTAGCGGCCACAGGGAGGACAAACGGGCCCAATTAAGCAGGTCGTTCATTTTGGTGATCACTACACCGCCGCTTTCGTTCATGCTTTCAGGATTCATTGGCGGGCTTTTTAAATGTTGGTTTAAACATGGGTTTTCTTATGGGAGCGGGATTAGCAGCTGCCGGGCTACCTGTTGCAGTTAGTTCGGGTTTAGTTTCCAAAGTAAATGGCTTTACCATAAATGAACTCTGCTGCAAATTTAGTTTTTCATATAATGAAGAGGGTACTTGCGTGTTGACAGTTGGTATAATGGGTTTGGATTTTATCCAATTGAGGTCGCCTTTTACCCAAACGTAAACCAGCCCCAATATGAGTATTCCCAAAAAGATAAACATTTCTGTTAATGAAAGCCATCCCCAGCGTTTATCAAAATTGCTGATATCATGATTGCCAAACACGGTTGCCCAGGGCAAAATAAATACCATTTCCACATCAAACAGCAAGAAAATAAGCGCTATAACATAGAAACGGGTATTGAAAGGTATCCATGCACTACCAACAGGGTCTTCGCCGCATTCGTAGGAGGTTAACTTTTCGGGATTTGGATTGTTTGGCGCCAATATACGCGTTACAAAAAAGGCAAAGCCCACCATTAAAATTCCTGTAATTAAAAAGATGAGTATCTTTCCAAATTCTGATATTTGCGAAACCCCGTCCATGAGTACAAATTTAATAAAACAAACAGACTTTGATGCAATAATTATCGGCGCAGGCGCTTGCGGCTTAATGTGCGCCGTGCAGGCCGGCTTTTTGGGCAAGCGTGTGCTTGTGCTTGAGAAAAATGACCGACCAGGTGCCAAAATATTGATTAGCGGTGGTGGCAGGTGTAATTACACCAATTTATATTCTTCGGCACAGCAATTTATTTCGCAGAATGAGCATTTCTGTAAGTCGGCTTTCGCGCAATGGACGGTAGAGGATACCATCAGTTTTTTTGAAGCTTATGGCATTGTGGGTAAAGAAAAAACGTTGGGACAGCTTTTCCCGGTAAGTGATAAGGCTAAGGACGTGGTAAACGTATTTACCAGTCTTTGCGCTGATATGGGTCAGGAAATATGGTGCGATACCGAAGTTGAAAATATTGAAAAGCTTGCAGACGGGTTTTCTGTTTTGATAGAGCGGAATGGAAAAGAGCAAAAGCTATTTGCCCTGAAAGTTGTAATGGCAGCCGGAGGCTTACCCATACCCAAAATGGGCGCTACGGATCTGGGCCTGCGCACTGCCCGTAAATTAGGTATCCAGGTGACAGAAACAGCGCCAGCGTTAGTGCCCCTTACTATAACAGGGAAGGAGCAAGGTTGGTACGAGGAGCTATCGGGCAACAGCCTGTTTTGCCGCGTTTGGAATGACAGGGTAAGCTTTGAGGAAAATATTTTATTTACGCATTGGGGCTTAAGCGGACCGGCTATTTTACAGATATCATCTTATTGGCGTCCCGGAGAATTTATTTATATCGACCTGTTGCCGCATCAAAATATTGTAGATCTTATACAACAGGAAAGGGAACTGAACGGAAAAAAAATGTTGCTGAATTATCTTTCGGGATTGTTTACCCGCAAATTTGCAGAGGCAATAGGCGACCGTTTACCTGCCGATAAGAACCTGGCCTCGTTAAGTAAGGCAGAACTGGAAAATATTGGCGTTTTGATACACGAATTTAAAGTTAAGCCGGCAGGGGATAAGGGTTACGATAAAGCAGAAGTAATGCG
This sequence comes from Mucilaginibacter sp., assembly GCA_028288085.1. Classification (GTDB taxonomy): domain Bacteria; phylum Bacteroidota; class Bacteroidia; order Sphingobacteriales; family Sphingobacteriaceae; genus Mucilaginibacter. The sequence goes on along the minus strand of JAQBOK010000078.1, from coordinate 2,778 downwards.
GGGCGGAGTTTCAACGGATGAATTGTCATCTAAAACGCTGGAAGCAAAAAAAGTACCCTGCCTTTTTTTTGGTGGAGAATGTGTAGATGTTACGGGCTGGCTGGGTGGTTATAATTTTCAATGGGCCTGGGCCAGCGGATTTGTGATAGCGCAAAATCTTTAGTGGAGTGAAAGGTAAAAGGGTACTTACTCCACTTGTCAAACCTTTTACCTTTCACCCATTCAGTCTTCACCTACTTATGTGATGCCTTAACTTGTTTAAAATAGGCTATAAGCTTATCAATACTGGCCAGATTAAATTGGCCGGCCTGTATTTTTTCAACCACATCGGGCTCGTCGCCCATAATATCGCTCATGATATCCTTGAAATTTATTGGGGTTAGCTGCTGCATTTCTGCTGTGTTGGCGCCGTAATACCAGGTGGTCCGGATTTTGCCCCCTCCACCGCCGAGGTTAATAGCAATACCGCCGCCTGCGCCGCTGTATCCTCCTGTACCAATCCCGCCACCAAATTCGGGAGAAACGCCGATGCCACTCCCAGAGCCAGTTTTAACCTTAGCAACGTAAAGTCTTACATCTTCATTTAGTGCCACCTTAACAAAGTCCAGTTCCCTTTTACTCCAGTTTTCATTACGGGGCGCATGTGCAACAACAAAACTATCCTGGCCTACGATAAATGATTTTATGTCGCTGGCACTAAGCTTATATGGATTAGATTTACTATTGTCCTTAAACTCAATAAACCCCTCGTCCCTTATCGGCGCTTTGCCAGACGGATTTTCGCGGATAAGTCCGGTTACTTTATTACCTTTCATATCGGTAAATGAACCGGGCTGCCATTTTTGGGCATGTACCACCGGGGTAATAAATAAAAAAGAAAGTATAATTAATACACGCTTATACATAAGAAGAAATAACTATAATAGTTGAAATTTATTGTAATGTGATGGACTAATATAGCCAGAATTGACGTTTAGTGAGAAACTATTAATCCATGCCGTCCCATTATTTCTTTTACTTTTTCCGGGTCTGGTGGGTCGCCAACTTTAAGTAATTCACCAAGTTCCCTAAAATATGCCGGACCTATTGAGGCAGGCGACAGCACACATAATAATTTAACGGTTTCGTTTGTATGATTATCATGATGATGAACCTGTCCACGTGCAATAAAGCATTTATCGCCTTTTGCAATTTCTATTTTTTTGCCGTCAACAGTAGAAGTGGCAGTGCCTTCGAGCCCATAAATTAATTCATCAACGGCCTCATGGTAATGAGGTGCGGGCACCTTTGAACCCGGCGGAATTAAAAATTCAAATACTACCATTTGGTTATTGGTATCATCGCCGTCTAATAAAAAACGTAACTCAAGTTGGCCTATTTTGATGATTTCTTTAGGTTGGCTCATAAGGAGTAAGTTGTATTATGCTCAAATATAATGATATAAAAATAAATGTATAGGCTGCATAAATTTCATAATTGTAGATCAAAAACCCAATAAAATCAGTAAAATTGAACGATATAAAATGATATGATAGTTGACCTTAGAAGTGATACCGTAACCAAACCAACCCCCGGCATGCTGGAAGCCATGTGGAGCGCCAAAGTTGGTGATGATGTTTTTGGTGAAGACGAAACCGTAAACTTATTGGAGGATAAAGCCGCACGAATGTTTGGCATGGAAGCGGGTATTTTTTGCCCGTCGGGCACCATGACCAACCAAATCGCGATCAAATGCTTTACCCAACCGCTTGATGAACTTATCGCAGATCAAACTTCGCATGTTTATCGGTATGAGGGTGGGGGCATTGCCTTTAATTCTGCAGTATCAACCCGCTTACTCAATGGCGACAGGGGGCGGATAACAGCCGAAATGATAGCACCGGAAATTAATGCCGAAAATATTCACTATCCACATACCAGTTTGGTGGTGCTTGAAAATACCGTGAACAAGGGGGGAGGCAGTTGTTATACTTTAGAAGGCATAAAGCCAATAGCGGCATTGTGCCGTGATAAAAAGTTAAAATTGCATCTTGATGGCGCGCGCATATTTAATGCCCTGGCCAATACCGGCGATAAGGCTGTGGATTATGGTAAATGTTTTGATGGTATTTCTGTTTGTCTATCAAAGGGATTAGGCGCACCTGTTGGTTCTGTTCTGCTGGCAGATAAAGACACCATTAAATATGCCCGTCGTATCCGCAAGGTATTTGGTGGCGGTATGCGCCAGGCCGGCTTTTTAGCTGCCGCGGGTATTTATGCTTTAGATCATCATGTAGAGAGGCTTAAAGTAGATCATGCCCATGCCCGTTTACTTGCTGATGAACTTACTAAATGCAGTTGGGTAACTAATGTATTGCCCGCTGATACAAATATCGTATTGTTTGATACCGTAGATCCTGCTGATGATGTATTGAAAAAATTGCTTGATCAAGGTATTAAGGCTAATAGTACCGATACGCACCGCATCCGTTTTGTAACGCACCTGGATGTGCATCCGGATCAGGTAGAGTGGGTGATTAAGGTACTTTCAGGGTTATAGATTGAAAGTTGTGAGTTGCAGGTTTGTTAAATCAGGAACCTGCAACTTACAACATCCAATACAATTACTTCAACTCCCTATCTGCCGATTGGCGTTCTACCATCCAGCCAGGATATTCTTTAGTAAGTGCGCTTACTTCGTCGATCTTTTTGAGGTCTTCTTCAGATAGAATAAGTTCAGTTGAGCGAATGTTATCAAGCAACTGATCTGGATTTTTGGAGCCGATAATGGTGCTGGTA
>JAQBOK010000052.1 GCA_028288085.1 Mucilaginibacter sp. | reverse complement strand
AAACATGAAAAGCTCATCGCTTAATTGTTTTTACGGTGATGACACTATCATGATCTGCATTAATTTTAACTGGATCAGATAATCGGTAATCAATGTCTTAAATATTCCCTTCTTGAGAGTGGGCGCGTTGGATGGTGTTTTGGCAGGGATGTGTTATTCGCCATATATATAAGAACACACCCCTCACCCCTCTCAAGAGGGGAACACAATGCACAGTTTTAAATAAAATATTTAAAGATAAGTTTTAGGGAATGCTCCCGTTGGGAGAGAAATGTTGTAGGCCTATACCAATCAGTTGATAATCAACATATTAAATATAACCTCTCGAGACGGAGCGCGTTGGATGGCGTTTTGGCAGGGGTGTGTTATTAGCCATATATATAAAAGAACACACCCCACGCCCCTCTCAAGTGGGGAACCCAACGCACAGCCTTAATTAAAATATTAAAGATAAGCTTTAGGGAATGCTCCGTTGGGAGAGAAATGTTGTAGACCTATCCCAGATAATCGATAATCAATATCTTAAATATTTCCTTCGTGAGAGTGGGAGTGTTGGATGGCGTTTTGGCACGGGTGTGTTATTAGCCATACATAAAAGAACACACCCCTTGCTCTCAAGAGGGGAACCCAACACACAACCTTAATTAAAATATTATTATTTACAACACCCCAAATACTTTTCATTGCCCCTTGCTTTAGTAGGGGGTAATGATCGCTTATATTCTCCGGCTTTAGCCGAAACAATCGTTTATTGCTGCAATTTAGGCTAAAGCCTTTCCAACAATAATAATTTTCACCTCCTGCTAAAGCAGCGGGCAATGAATTTAAAAACCCAACAATTTATATAGGGTTTTAAATAGTAAATCCTGTTAGATTAATCGGAAAATTTTAGCTTTGAATTTAACATGCAACTAACTTTTCAACCTTTCGAACTCGAGCTAAATCACCCTTTTACCATTGCTAAATTTTCGCGCACATCCACCCCATTAATGCTGTTACAGATAGCTCATGAGGATTATATTGGATACGGAGAAGCCTCCATGGTGCCTTATATGGGCGAAAGCCAGCAGAGTGCGATTGATTTTTTAAGCAGGGTGGATGCCCATCAATTTAAATACCCCTTTGATTTTGCCGGGATCATCAACTATCTCGATAACATCGCCCCGGGCAACCCGGCCATCAAAGCGGCCATAGATATTGCCCTGCACGATCTGGAAGGCAAACTAAAACAACAACCCTGCTGGAAATTATTGGGCAGTGATCCGACCAGGATGCCTGTTACCAGTTTTACCATCGGTATTGATACGCCTGCGGTTCTTATCGAAAAGTTGAAAGACGCAAAAAATTGTAAGATCATCAAGGTCAAATTAGGTCGTGGAAGTGATAAAGAATTAATTAGCACCATCCGTTCGGCTACTAATGCGCCGCTTTTTGTAGACGCCAACCAGGGCTGGACAGACAGGCAGCAAAGCCTGGATATGACTTACTGGCTGCAGGAGCAAGGCGTATTACTGATAGAACAACCAATGCTTAAAACTGATCTCGACGGCAATGCCTGGCTTACCGAACACAGCCCCATACCCATCATCGGAGATGAAGCTGTACAACGTTTGGCTGATGTAGAAAAGGCAAAAGGCGTATACCACGGTATCAATATTAAACTCATGAAATCGGCGGGAATGTATGAGGCACACCAAATGATATTAAAAGCAAAAGAACTGGGATTGAAGGTACTGGTGGGATGCATGAGCGAAACCAGTTGCGCTACTCTCGCTGCCGCCGCTCTTGCTCCCCAATGTGACTGGGCCGATCTGGACGGGCCGCTGTTAACCAGTAATAACCCCTTTAAGATGCCTGAGTTTAAGAATGGGAAGTGGGTGTTAAATGATGAACCAGGTTTGGGAATATTCGCTAGATAATCAGATTTACGAGTTTTTAAACGGCGGAGCCCTCAACGAGGCCATTGAAAACAAACGCTCCGAGTTAAACTCGCTACCCGTGACAAATTTTTGCCTCCCCCGTCAGCAAACCAGCTTCGGCCGAAATTAGCCAAACAATGCAGGCCACGTGCGCAGGCAAGAGCATAGGAAATTTTGCAGAAGTGAAATTCGAATTTATTGTACCTTCTGCGAAGGCGTAAATTTTTCTACTTTGTTTTTGATAGGTTTTACGGTCTTTAAATATCTGTAAATCGCGGTAAGATCTTCTTTTGTCATTTTGCTATACATATTCCATGGCATAATGCTGTTGAATTCGCCTGCCGTAACCGTATGCGGTTTATAGGCCGAATCGGCATAAACCCTGAACCGGTTAATAAACGCTTCCTCCGTCCAATTTCCGATTCCTGTACCGGCATCAGTGGTCAGGTTGGCAGAACGGACGACCGATCCGTTGGGCATATTAAATTCTCTTCCACCGCTAAAAGCAAGCTCGGGGATAATACTGCCCTTATTAACCTGTGTATGGCATTCAATACAAGCCGAGGCATTCACCATGTAGGCTCCATAAGCCAGCTGGTCAGATATTGAAGGCATTTTATGCGGACTGGCCTTTGTTGGAATGGTATTGATGATAAAATTCATTGGGAAATCAGAAACTGATTCGGGCACAGGGTTTTGAATAGGACTAAGCATTCGGATATAGGCAATAATACTCTTAATATCTTCAGGGTCCATTCGGCCGTAATGGCCATACGGCATCACGGGGAACATAGCTCTGCCTTCCTTGGTGACACCGGTTGTGATCAAACGAAAAAGTTCACCGTCGGTATAACGGCTGATACCTGCCGGGGTAATATTCTTTGAATAATACACGCCCGGGAACCCTACTTTCTGATCAAATCGCTCACCACCCTTTCCAAGAGTTCCATCAGTTAAGGGCCCTGCAAATTTGGTCCAGTCGCGAGTGGAGTGGCAATCCATACAAACTGTAACACTGTTGGCAAGGTATCTCCCCCGCTCTATTCGTTCCTTAGAATATTCTACCTTGAAAACCGGGGCTGCACCCACATTAGGCAATGCTGTTTTGATATAGATCAGCGACCCGGCAATCACCAGGATCAAAATCAACAAAGTGTAGCCAAGTACCTTGAAAATCTTTTTCATGTAATATTGTTTTAGGTTTAAATTACCAATGAAGATAATTCAATTTTTCAAGAAAAATTAGTGCGTAAGTAAAAATTATTTTTATAACACCATGGCAATTAGGATAGTAACAGCATGTTTTTGAGAATAGCCTTGGGGAAAGGGCTATATAATAATTACATTGCGTATTCGCTTTATTGGAAAAATTAATGTTCCTTTAATTATGAAATCCTTTATACTATCCCTTTGCTGCATTTTGATCTTGTTATCAGGCACTTCATTCCAACCCAAAGCCGAATGGACACCCTTACTTGATAAAAATCTTTCCAGGTGGGAGATATATCAAAGTTTCCGCCATAAATTGGGTTATAAAGGCGAAGCGCCGAAAGATGAAAACGGCAACCTGGTAAAGCCCATTGGCTATAATATTAACCAGGATAAAGTATTTACCGTGATAGAAGAAAACGGTGAGCCCGTTTTGCATATCGATGGCGACATCTATGGTTGTTTATTTACTAAGCAAGAATTTGGTAATTATGACCTGAAGCTGAAAGTTAAATGGGGCACGCATAAATATGTACCCCGTATCAATGAGCCTAAAGATTCAGGTGTGTTATACCACTCGCAGGGAGAGTGCGGTGTAGAATACTGGCGAACATGGATGCTGAGTCAGGAATTCCAGGTTACAGAAGCAGGCATGGGCGATTATTGGTCGCAGGCTAGTTCAAGATCAGATGTGAAGGCGATAAAGAAAGATAAAGATTACTTCTTTGATAAAAACGGCACAACAACAGCATTTGGTTCAGGGACAGGTAATGGTGGCTTTTGCCATGCAGGAGTTGATGCCGAAAATAAAGATGGTTGGAACGACCTGGAACTAATCACCTATGGCGATAAAGCCATCCGTATAGTAAACGGAAAGGTAGTAATGGCCCTTTCAAACAGCCGTTACATGGTTGGTAACGAGGCCAAACCACTGGTAAAAGGCAAAATACAGATCCAAAGCGAAGCTGCCGAAGTGTTTTATAAAGATATCAATATAAGGCCGATCGGCGGGATACCGGCAGAGTATGCGGAGTATTTTAAATAAATTGAAACACTAATTTCCATTTATGAAAATTAGTGTCAAAATCTTACTTATCACTCAGCATAATCGGATTTCCCTTTCCACCACCACCAATAATGATCACTTTGGCATTGGGCGATAAAGCAATTTCCTTTTGCGCTTTAATGCTTTCGTATATCAATTGCTTGTCTGACAGGCCGGTTGAAAGTATCTTCTGATAATCAGCTATACCTTGTGCTTCTACACGTTTACGGTCAGCTTCCTGGCGTTCCTTTTGCAGTACGAACTGCATTTTCTGAGCATCCTGCTCTGCATTGATCTTTGATTCAATACTTGCTTTTACAGATGTTGGTAATGAGATATTACGCACCAGTATTTGCTGTACTTCAAGGCCGTTCTTTGCAAAGTTTAGGGTTATGGTTTGATTAATTTTAGCCTGAAACTCCTGGCGTTTTACCGAATAGAGGTCTACAGCCTGGTAATTTACCGCATTATCACGAATAGCTGTGCGTGTAACCGGACGAACGATCTTATCAATAAATTCTTCACCTATATTTTGCAGGATATAAGGTGCTTTTGATGGGTCCACTTTATACAATACAGAAAGATCGATGGTCACTTCCAATCCATCAGATGATAATACCCTGATGGCGTCATCGCCTTCCTTTGCGCCTTCATTGCCTACCGCGCTCATGGTATAATTCTGCGTGCGGGTATCAAAAGTGGTTATCTCCACCAATGGGTTAATAATATGCAATCCGCTTTCCAGTATCTGGTCCTGTACTTTGCCAAAAAGAACCTGTACACCAACCTTCCCCGGCTCTATGATTTTAACTGTAGAAAGCAATAAACCTATAACGATAATTACGATTCCGACGGTATTGACGATACCACCAAAACGGCTGCCGGGTTCGGGCGAGCGTTTGAGCACTATACCCACAATGAGTACAATGACACCTAATATTGCGATAAACATAATTTGTGAATTTAAGGTTTTTTCTGTGTGTTGCGTACTTCTTTTATAAGCCGTATTTTTAAAATTACAAATACAGCGCCTATAAATATAGCACCTGCAACAAACTCGTATCTGGGCTGTTTAAAGCCATAATATGCCAGTGCAAGGCAAACAAAAATGCCAATGTTATATAAAACATTCAGCGCTAATTTTTTGCCCATAACTAATATACTTCTATTGTAGGATCAATTTCTTCGGCCCAGGCCAGTATGCCACCTTTAAGATTGTATAAATTGGTAAAGCCAAATTGTTGCTCCAGTTGCATAATGGCTGCTGCACTACGCTTTCCACTCCTGCATTGTACAACTACAGGTTTGTCCTTGGCAATCTGTTCAGCTTCAATCAGTATCCCCCCTAAAGGGATCAGCTGGCCGCCAAGGTTCGATACTTCGTATTCAAAGTCCTCGCGAACGTCTATAAGTTGAAAATCCTCGCCACTATCCATCTTTTCCTTCAGTTCCCGTACGGTAATTTCTTTCATGGTTTTAATAAATTTCATTCAAAGGTAGCTTTTTCTCTTATAATTAATTCAGCATTAAATTTTTGTAACAATCAACAGATAAGTGCGTTTTATATATGTTTGCAGAGATTTACCTTTGACTGATGAAACTTGCCACCATATTTATGAGCTTTAAAGTTTCATTACCATTGAAAAACCATTTATTCAGATGAAAAAAATTACCCGCTTCTTTTGGTTTTGTTCCGGAGCGCATACTGGTACTTTAAAAAAATACCCGATAGAGCATAATAAATATGTAGGTATTGGCGCAACCATATTTTTTACTGCCTTATTTGCTTCTCTTTCAGGTGGTTATGCCATGTATTTTGTGTTTAATGGTGATGCCTTTGCTGTTGGTTTTGCCATTCTGTTCGGGTTGCTTTGGGGCTTGGCTATCTTTAATATGGACAGGTACATTGTATCAAGTATTAATAAAGAGGGCACTACTAATCAGCAGATTTTGCAAGCTTCGCCCCGTATTTTATTGGCAATCATGATAGGCATTGTAATATCGCGCCCACTGGAACTGAAGATATTTGATAAGGAAATACGCCAAAAACTAAAAACTGCTTATCTAAAAGGGCAACACAGAAAGATAGATACCCTTCAAAAAACCTACCAGCAAAAATATGGTATGGAGTTATCTAAGAATACCGATCTTAAAAAGGAAAAGGATTCGCTCGAAAGGGATATTAATCGTTCCCGTACTTTATTAAACCAGGAAGTTTTTGGTGGTAAAACTGATCAAACCTCGGGCATTGTAGGGTACGGAACCTATGCAAAGCAAAAGCAGGCTATTTTGGAAGAAAAAGAGAACCGGTTAAAGACGGTTACCGGTAACTTAGGCCAAATGGATAATTACCTCAGTCAGCGTAAGGATTTTGAAGGCTTGAATAATACCCGGTTATTTAATAGCCACGAATTAGATAGCCTGTCTAATATCGCGGGTTTCTCTGACCGGAATTGGGCCCTCGGGCAGTTAACATATAACGAAAATGGTACCCGCGACCTGGATACTTATCTGGCCATTTCGTTTATTGGCTACCTGTTCATTTTATTTGAGTGTTTGCCCGTATTTGTAAAATTAATGTCGCCAAAGGGGCCGTATGATGTAGCTATCTCAAAAATTTCAGAGGCCAACATTCATTACGCCCAAAAAGACAAAGACCGCGAAATGGAGGTAACCGACGGCGTGTATGACCATAATTTGGATGCAGATATAAAAAAGCAGAAAAAAATTATTAGCGCCCAGTCAGAATATGATTTTGAACGGCATAATTATGATTAATCCTATCTGAACTCACCAGCCAACCGAGGGATCTAAACCGGGTCAGATTGCAATAGGCATTTATATCCATAAAAATTCCCGATAATGGTTGGGCCAATTATTACCTATTTTAAAGGTTTTACATTTGCCTGCCCACAGAAAAAGTAATGTGCTATATTTGCTAATATTAAGTAATAAGCAAATTTAACTAATGATTAATTATGATCTCTATTTTTAGGCAGCCGATACATCTATTAACCTGATGAATAGTTTGAATAAGGAAAAGCCTGAAGTGAGGATTAGAGCATTCAGAGCAATTGATGAACCTGAAACCTGTGAGTTATTTATTCAGGGCCATACGTTTGTTTTAACCAGCATTGGTGTTACAAAAGTTACGTCGTCTAAAAATGGATGGGCAACAAATCCTGCCGCTTTTGTAATTATTGTGGAGTCATTAGATGGAAAAAAAGTATATGGAGGTGCAAGGGTGCACGTATCCGGCGGGACAGAACCTTTACCAATAGAACAGGCTACCCGGGCATTAGATCCATCTATTCATGAACTGGTTTGGAAATATGCGCAGCATGGCACCGGAGAGATATGTGGTTTATGGAATTCGCAGGAACTTGCCGGATATGGAATAGGCACCCCATTGCTGATACGCACCCTAATTGCAATTTCATCGCAGATCGGCATACGGTCGCTCTTCGCATTATGCGCTCCATATACGCTAAAACCTGTTATAAATTGTGGCATGGTGCTGATAGATAGTATTGGTAATAAAGGGACTTTCTATTATCCTAAACTGGATCTTATTGCAACAGCTATGATTTTAAATGATGTTTCAACATTAAGTAAGGCTGTGGAGGAGGATAAATCTGCAATATTTCAAATGCGGGAAAACACTAATAATTTAAAGATATATGAATTAAAAAATAAGGAGATAACCATTGATTTTGAGCTCCAAATACCCAATCTTGATAAATGGGATTTATCTCAAGCGATAGTATTAGCCGAAAAGGAATTTTTGGAAAATAAAACTGTTGTAAAAAAACCCACCTTTTACTAAAAGCTATTATTTAATTCAAATCCACATTATTTAAGAGTTTCATAATCATAAAAAACATGAATAATATATCAGGCTTTCTGGCTGATTTTAAGAATACAGAGCACATTCATAAGCCAGTCATGCTCAAATTGGATGATCCGGCCGATAAAGTAACTTTTAAAGCGTTATTTGATGATTCTAAAATTACATTCGTTTGTGATGAAATAAACGGTCAGTTACAGGAACTGATCAAGAGTCAAAACCCCTCTGTAAAAATTAAGCAGGATGAATATCCCGCACTTGTTAATAAGCATTTAGCAGGAAAAGATATTCACGAATATGGTGTATGGGTTTATTATCCCTGGAATCAACGGTTAGTACACCTGCTGGATGAGGATGAATTTGTTGAAGTACGTACAAACAGGAACCGGAATAAGATAACCAGGGAAGAGCAGGATAAACTCAAAACAAAAAAAATTGGCATAGTTGGATTGTCGGTAGGGCAGTCTATAGCATTAACCATAGCTATGGAGCGCATTTGTGGGGAACTCAGATTAGCCGATTTTGATACGGCCGAATTAAGCAACTTAAACCGGATCAGAACCGGTGTACATAACCTGGGACTCAATAAAACTGTTATAGCAGCGAGGGAAATATTGGAAATAGACCCATTTTTAAATGTGAGGATATTTAATGACGGCCTGCACGACGGTAATATGGACGACTTTTTTCTGGGCGGGGATAAGTTAGATTTGTTTGTTGAAGTTTGCGATGGATTAGATGCTAAAATAACAAGCCGCTTTAAAGCCCGCGAATTTCAAATACCTGTTATAATGGATACCAACGACCGTGGGATGCTGGATGTTGAACGTTTTGACCTTGAGCCCAAAAGACCTATTTTACATGGGCTTGCGGATGGGCTTGATCCTAATAGCATCAAGAACCTTACAAACGAAGAAAAAATCCCTTATATACTTAAAATGATTGGTGCCGATACCATGTCAGCAAGACTAAAAGCATCAATGCTCGAAGTAAATAAGTCTATTAATACATGGCCTCAGCTGGCGTCTTCCGTTACTTTAGGCGGGGCTGCTACCACTGATATTTGCCGCCGCATATTATTAGATCAGTTTCATGATTCTGGAAGATATTATGTGGATCTGGATGAAATTGTTAGTGATAAAACAGTTGATCAATTATAAAATAAATTGATCAGCTTTAACTGTAAATTTCTTCTTCCAATATGAAAAAGATTTATTTAAGCCTGTTATTCTTTCAAATTCTTTTTTTAAGTAAAGGAATTGCTCAAAAAGTTATAGAATTTAAGGGAGATAATATCGTTATTGGTCAAAAAGTGTCCATTCTGGAAGATCCTACTAAGCACCTTGACTTTCCATCGGTGCGCAAGTCTTCCGGATTTATCCAGTCGCACACCCAGGTCCCCAACCTGCAACTGAGCACATCGGTTTTTTGGTTACGATTCACCGTTAAGAATGAAAGCTCAGAAAATAGACTTCTGCTTAGCCTTGAATATCCCACGTTGGATGTTTGCGAGTTTTATTTCCCTGTTAATGGCATATATAAAACGGAAAAATTAAGTGATACTAATTCTTTCGAACAAAGAAAGTATAAACACCAGGACTTCCTTTTTGATGTTAAAATCCCCAAAGACAGTGTAACCACATTTTATCTTAAAGTTCAAAGCAATGAGGAGATGGTTTTGCCATTAGTATTGGGTACGCCGCAAAAAATTGCTGAAACTAAACTTACACGCGATTTGCTATGGGGTACCCTGGTAGGAATATTATTGGTCATGGTACTCTATAATTCTTTTGTATTTATCTCAACCAAAGATATTAGCTATTTATACTATGTGTTATACGCCTTATTTATAGCACTTACTCAAACCTCATTGTCGGGCTATACCTACCGTTTTATTTTTCCAAATTCTCCGGTGTTGTTTAACATGGGTATAATTATATTCAATGCAATAGGGGGCATAGCTTTTTCATTATTTGCGCAATCTTTTTTAGGTATTAAAGAAAGAATGCCGTTCATGTCCAAAGTGTTTAAATTTATAATCTTATTATATTCTCTTACAATTATTGCGCGGCTCCTTGGCTATGCGCTTATCAGTTACCGAATGACTGATATTAGTGCATTAGTGGTAACGGTTAGCATATTTACGGTTATTATCAAACTTTCAATTAACGGATACAGGCCGGCAAAGTATTTTCTATTGGCATGGACTATGTTTTTTGCCGGAGTAATATTATTTGTATTGCGTAACTTAGGTGTATTGCCGTATAATAATTATACCAATTATACTATGCCAATAGGTGCGGCTTTAGAAGTTATCCTGCTATCGTTGGCTCTTGCTGATAGAATAAATATTTTTAAAGCCGAGAAAGAGAAATCACAGGAAGAGACAGTAAAGGCGTTACAGGAAAATGAAAAGATTATTCGCGAACAAAACATAGTTTTAGAGTTAAAGGTAAATGAACGTACAGTTGAATTAAGTGAATCAAACTATGAATTGAACAATACGCTTGAGGATCTTAAACAAGCTCAAACACAACTAGTTGAGTCTGAGAAAATGGCGTCTCTGGGTCAGTTAACAGCAGGTATAGCCCATGAGATTAATAACCCGATCAACTTTGTTACTTCAAATATCAATCCTTTAAAACGGGATATTGAAATCATGTTTGAGGCAATGACGGCGATTGAAAATTTGGGCTTATCTGATTCGTCACCTGCAGAAAAACAAAAACAGATAAAGGAGTATAAAGAAGAATTGGACTTTGATTACCTCACACTGGAGATCAGGCATCTTATAAAAGGGATTAATGAGGGGGCAAACAGAACAGCTGAGATAGTTAAAGGATTAAAAATTTTTTCACGCCTGGATGAAGATGATTTAAAAAGAGCCAGTATTAATGAAGGTCTGGAGTCAACTATGGTCATTGCCAATAATCTGCTGAACAATAAAATAAAAATAATTAAAGAATACGGTGATTTGCCAATGGTAGAATGTTATGCCGGGAAATTAAACCAGGTGTTTTTAAATATTATTTCTAATGCGGTTTATGCGGTGCAAAAAAGATTTGGCGAAAATGTGGGAGGTGAAATAGCTATTATAACAAACTGCGATGAAAAAAATGTATTTATAAAAATAAAAGACAACGGAACAGGTATGGATGCTCAAACTCAAAAAAAGATATTTGAGCCCTTTTTTACAACAAAAGATGTTGGAGAAGGTACTGGTTTAGGAATGTCTATTGCATATAATACAATCAAAAAACATAACGGAACAATTAATGTTAATAGCTCACCGGGTGAAGGGACCGAATTTATTTTACAAATACCCATTAGCTTCAAAAATGGGTGAAAAATAAGTAATTAGTAACTTGCATACAGAATTATGTGATGTTTTATTGACATCATGAATTAGTCTTTTAAAGGGAGCATTTATTATAAGCAATATATAGTGTCGGGAAAAATAAAAATATTGTATGTAGATGATGAGCCTGAGAACCTGGTTGGCTTTAAGGCGTCCTTGAGGCTTGATTATCAAATTCTAACAGCGGTAAACGTACCACAAGCCATCATTATCTTAAATGAGCATCCTGAAATAAGGGTTGTATTTTGCGATCAGCGGATGCCGGGTAAAACCGGGGTTGATTTTTTTGAAGAGATCAGAATGACTCATCCGCTCCCTGTACGTATTATGCTGACAGCATATACTGATGTTGAATCAATAATTGATGCTATAAATAAGGGAAATATCTTTAGGTTCGTAAAAAAGCCGTGGATTGAGGCTGATATTATTTGGGCCATTGATGAGGCCAACAAATTTTACATGGCCAATTCAATGCTTTCTGTTAAAAATGATGAATTACAAAAAGCCTATAATGAGCTAAATAAGTTTGCTTATAGTGTTAGTCATGATATCAGAGGGCCTTTATCCGGCATATTAGGGGCAATAAACCTGGCAAGTGAGATTGATGATGTTGAAGAGATGAAGGAGATGTTATTCTTAATGGAAAAATCGGTAAAAAAACTGGATGCTTATGTTTTAAGTATGCATGATTATTACAGTTTACAAAGAGGCGAATTAAAAATAACAGAAATTGATTTTAATAAAGTTATTGACGAACTGAAGGCAATATATTCAGTACTTGCAAAAATTAATAACGTAACATTTGATATAACGATTGATCAGGGCGAAGTTTTCCGAAGCGATTACGCGCCTTTACGACTTATTTTCAATAACCTTTTATCAAATGCGTTTAAATACCAGGATAGAAATAACAAAAGCAAATCTGTTGAAATGACGGTTGAGGTAAAGAATAGTGTTGCAACAATTCATGTAAAGGATAATGGTATAGGTATTTTAGGAAGTCATGTTGGAGAAATATTTAATCTTTTTTATCGGTCAAATTCACTGGAAGTAGGATCGGGCTTTGGTTTATATAACGTAAAAAGTGCATTATTAAAATTAAATGGGCAAATAGAGGTCCAATCTGTATTACACCAGGGAACAACTTTTAAAGTAACAATTCCTTCTATCTGATGGGCATAGAATTTTCATTTATAGTAATTGATGATAGTGAGCTTGATTGCTTTGTCACCCAAAAATTTTTAGAACGCACAAATAAGAGTTTAATTATTAAAACTTTTCAGCATGCCCAACACGCATTGGAAATAATCCAGAAAGATTTTAATGAGAATAATTCGGTACCCACTATAATCTTTCTTGATTTACAAATGCCTTTTATGAATGGGTTTAAATTTGTGGAAGAATTTGAAAAATTTTCCCCCGAAATTCAAAAGAATTATAAGATTATTATATTAACGATATTATCGTCTTCAACTAACCCCATAGACATACACAGGATACTTACTTATGGTGCAGTAAATAGCATCGTCGAAAAACCTCTTACCAAAGAAAAACTTGTTTTATTGCTCAACCAGGTTAGAGCAGATATTTAACCAACAAAAGGGTTAGGAAAGCAGCCTTTGCCTCAATAAAAACTCTAATTGATCATTCGAGCCTTCCAGCTTTTCATTTAAATCTTTTAGCTGGGCTTTTTCAAGGTACTTTGCATAAGCCCTGTTTATGGTTAGGTCCAGCTCTTCTTCATTCCATGGCTTAGTCAGGTAATGAAATATTTTCCCTTTATTAACGGCATCAACCACAGCACCCATGTCCGCATATCCTGTTAAAAGGATTCTTATCGGATCTGGAAATTCTTCTAATACTTTTTCTAAAAATTCGACGCCCGTCATTTCAGGCATACGTTGATCCGAAATAATAATATGAACTTGATTTGTTGCTAAAATTTCCAGGGCCTCATCACCGCTAAGTGCCGTTAGTACCTGGTATTTTATTCGAAATACAGCTTTGAATGAAAACAAGTTGTTTTCCTCATCGTCTACATAAAGTATTGTTATTTTATCTTTTGGCATAATATTACAGCGCTATCCGCAATAAATTTATCGCAAAGTTAATAATTATTGATATTTCAGTTTTAAATTAATATTGGCATAGTCTGATAGTCTACATAATGCTTTGATTTTTAACGTGAAATGTAAATGGAATGTTTCAAAAACACTCCATACATTGAGCTGGTAATAACATTGATATACAGTTTTTCCTGATTTAATAGTAATTTCAGCGCTGTTAATATTATTACTATGACAAAACTCTACTTATTGGCAATTGCGCTATTGTTTGCCACTTTATCATTTGCCCAACAGGATGTAAAACAAAAGGAAATCTTTTATTTAGTTTCATTTCCCAATGCGGTACATCACGAGGCCGAAATTGTGATAACCATCCCTCAGGCGCCTTCCGGGGCAATACGTCTGCGGGTGAGCCGTTCTTCGGCAGGAAGATATGCTACACACGAATTCGGGAAAAATATTTACAATGTAAAGGCCTTTAATGTGGATGGTAGCAACCTCGTCATAAAACAGCTTGAAGGCGACCTTTATGAGATACCAGAACATGGCGAAACAGTAAAAGTAAGCTATACCTTATTTGCAAACTGGACAGATGGTACCTATGCAAGTGTAGATCCAAGCCACGCGCACCTCAATATGCCGGCAGCCTTTATGTGGGTGGTTGGTCAGGATAAGCACCCTTTGAAATTTGAGTTTAACGATCTTGATAAATATGGCTGGAAAGTAGCTACTCAATTAAAGCATGTAGGTGACAATGTATACAGTGCCCCTAACATGCAATATATGATGGACAGCCCAACGGAATTATCGGCTTATAAAGTAAACAGCTGGGAAGTTGATAACAATGGTAAAAAAGAGAAGATCAACCTGGCCATCCATTCAGATGATGATCAGGTTGTAATAGACAATTTTGCTAAACAGATACAGCGAATGGTGCTTGAAGAAAAAGCAGTGTTTGGTGAATTACCTGCTTATGATTATGGTGAATATACTTTCCTTGATGATGTTTATCCAACCAATTCAGGGGATGGTATGGAACACCGTAATTCGACCTGTATTGTGCACCCTGCTGCAAAGGTTGAAGGCAATGAATTAAGATTAATCAGTACCTATTCGCACGAATACTTTCATAGCTGGAACGTAAAGCGCATCCGCCCAAAATCATTAGAGCCATTTAATTTTGAACATGCCAATATGAGCAGCGAGCTATGGTTTGCAGAGGGCTTTACTCAATACTACGGCGAAATGGTGTTGGTGAGGGCCGGATTCCATACCGTGGATGAATATACACGTACTATTGGTGGACTGGTAAATCAAATATTAAATACACCAGGGGCAGCTAAATATCCGGCGACGCAAATGAGCCGCTATTCGGTATATGCCGATGCAGGTGTTTCTATCGACCCCAATAATGATGCAAACATTTTTACCAGCTACTACACTTATGGCGGCGCAATAGCATTGGCGCTTGATCTTCGCCTGCGCAGTGAATTTAATTTAACCCTGGATGATTTTATGAGAACCGTTTGGCGCAACAGGGGAAAGGTGATGAAACCTTATATCATTCCTGATCTGCAAAGTGACCTTGCCAAGGTGACCAAAGATTCCAAATTTGCTGCTGACTTTTTTAATAAATACATCTACGGAATAGACAAGAACAATTACGAAGCGCTATTGGCAAAAGCGGGATTGCTGCTGCGTAAAGCACAACCAGGCAAGGCATGGGCAGGAATTTCAGGTGCGGGACAAGTAAGAGGTCGCTCTGGCCAGGCGCGTGCCACATCAGACGAGGGCATAGCAATACAATCAAGTACCGTATTGGGAACACCTGTATATAAAGCGGGACTGGATGCTGGTGATATTATTCTGAAAGCAGATGGAAAAGAGATAAAGGATATGCAGGCATTTAACGATATTGTATCTGGCAAAAAAATCGGCGATAAAATAGTAGTAAATTACCATAATAGGACTGGTGAGCATGAAACAACTATCACATTGGAAGAAAGCCCGGTGCTGGAAGTAGTTACTTATGAAAAAGCGGGAAAAGACCTAACCAAAGCACAAACGGATTTCCGCAATAACTGGTTATCAACTAAAGTAAAATAGTATAATGAAAAAACTTATAACCGCAATTACCTTATTAATTATCGCATCTGGCAGCTTTGCCCAGGATGTTAACAAAATGATTAAACAGGATGATGTGGAACGCATCATTAAAACCTTGTCGGCAGATGATATGCAGGGAAGGGCCACTTTTACCCCAGGCATAGAAAAGGCCGCGCAGTTTATTGAAGGTGAATATACACAGATCGGTTTAAAACCGATGGAAGGCAATACCGGCTACCGCCAAAATTTTAGCATGATCAAAACAAAGCCTGTTAAAACAGAGGTTAGCATAAATGGGACTAATATTGCCCCCGAAAACATTGCCGTTTCTGGTGGCGCAACATTTAGTTGGGCCAGCGCCACTGATGCCGAAGTGGTAAAAGTAACACCCGATGAGGACCTGAGAAAAGAATACATGGGTTATTTGAAAAGTGGCAAGAAAATGCTGGTATTAGTTGATCCGAAATTTGCAGACCTGTTCAATAAGATACAATCGCGCTATAAAAATGGAAGTGTATCGTTTAAAGACAAGGTCAATAATAATACATCACCATTGGTTTTCGTTTTAGGCACGTTTGATGATGTAAAGTCATTCACCGTTAATTATGAAGTTAAAAGTGAGGAACTCCCATTATTTAATGTAGCCGGTATAATACCGGGAAAAACTAAGCCTAATGAATATGTGGTCTTTTCCGGCCACTATGATCACCTGGGTATTATTAAACCCATGGAGGGTGATAGTATAGCTAATGGAGCAGATGATGATGCTTCTGGCACAACAGCGGTGATCAGCCTGGCTAAATACTATAAGAAGTTAGATAACAACGCGCGTACTTTAATTTTTGTAGCCTTTACTGCCGAAGAGATAGGCGAATATGGTTCGCAACACTTTGCCAAAACTGTCGACCCGGATAAAGTAGTGGCCATGTTTAATATCGAAATGATTGGTAAGGCTTCTAAATTCGGACAAAACTCCGCTTTTATTACCGGCTTTGAACGTTCTGATTTTGGTACCATATTGCAAAAAAATTTAGAGGGTACTGCTTTTAAATTTTATCCGGATCCTTATCCTGAACAGGATCTGTTTTATAGGAGCGATAATGCTTCACTGGCAAGGGTGGGCGTTCCTGCGCATACCATCTCAACAGACCAGATAGATATTGACAAGTATTACCATACGGTAAAGGATGAATTAAGTACCCTGGATGTAGCGAATATCACGTCAACTATCAGGGCAATCGCTTTAAGTTCCCGTACGATTGTTTCGGGCGTGGATACACCTAAGCGGGTAGCTAAATTAGAACGATAACAGCTATTATAATACAAGAACAAAAAATATTAATTTAGTGGCAGTAGCAGATATAAACGCTACTGCTATTTTTAATAAATATGATTGATAATCCAAACGCTGTACCGGCCGCGGCAATAAAAAGTATAGCAACCGGGTTATTGATGATGGCTGCTTTTACTATACTTTGGGCAGGTATTGCTTTTGGTAGTTTAAATGCCGGTTATTATGCATACACGCTGCTCATTTTCCCCATATTCAGCGGGGCATTTGTAGTTAATGCCATTAGTTTATTCAGGATAGCTAAACATTTTCCGGTACTAACGTCTGAAGACGATAAGGCGGAAGGGAAGAAAATGGGAATGTGGTTTGGGATAATTTTTGGTGCCGAGGGCTTACTTATTTTTATCGCCATTAATATAGTGATCAATATTGGCCACGCCAATTTGACTATCCCGGTTATTGCATTGGTTGTAGGCCTGCATTTCTACCCCATGGCAAAGCTATTTAAAAGGACGATAGATTATTACCTGGCCACCTGGACCACCTTGATCGCTATTGGCGCTATCTTGCTTATACTGAATAAAACCTTCCCTGAAGCAAAAGTTGATGCCTTTGTAGGGATCGGAACAGCCATTTCCACCACATGTTATGGATTGTATATGATTTATGAAAGCAGGCGATTAACTAAGCCTGTTCGGTTGGTGTAGGATATTCATCGTTCGACGTGGGCACATTTAATTGGGCAAATTGCTGTTCTTCGTAGATTACTTTCTCCCGTTTAATGGTAGTCTGTAGCTTCTCCGTAAAATATAAAAAATAGATAGCCACAAGGTTAATAGCCAGCGAAAATTCTCTTTCACTTGTTGCTATTGATATTTTCCACATTGAGGCCAGCTCGAAATTGCAGGTGAATGTAAAACCTTCGCTTGTTGTTATTCCAATTGCCAACATAAGACCCGAAGCATACAAAAATGCATACCCCATCACAGCGAATTGGAGTATTTGCATTGCTTGGTTAATAATGGATAATTTCAGCCCTGTGAGATATTTATCAGTAAGTAACAGGCGTCCGGCGTAAATGGAAAAGACATACAAACACATAGCAAATAAAACAACTAACAAAATTACCCATCTTATTTGCTCTAGTTTTGCTGCTATCCAAATGGTTACTAAGATGCCCAATATTCCACCAATGATTTGGTACCAGGTCAATACTCTTAGTCTGATTTTTGATTTTTTGCTAATAAATGGCAGCATGGCGATTTAGGTTTGTCGCACTAAAATAGTCTTTTTTCTTACATTAAATCCTTGCGCATCACATAGTCGTTCATCCAGTAAGGGCCAATAGGTATATCTTCTTCATAGGCAATTTGAAACCCAATTTTTTCATAAAAAGTTTTCGCCTTATTATGCCGGTTTACATTCAGATCGAGGGTATGCTTACCGGCTTCGAGAGTTTTTTTGGCTACCTCATTAATTAATGCTTTACCGTACCCTTTGCCCTGTGTTTCGGGCA